>CAYNYM010000407.1:0-3901 GCA_964401325.1 uncultured Desulfobacteraceae bacterium
CATGGGTAAGGGTGTTTTTTATAGAAATTGATGGTAAAGGCCACATCCTCTGCGGTAAAGGGCCTCCCGTCATGCCATTTTGCGTCTTGCCGAAGCTCGAAGACAAAGGCGTTCACTTCGGGGTCGTACCCCCAAGACTTGGCCAGGGCGGGTATGTACCCGGTTTGATCCTTCCAAACCAGGGTGTCGAAGACCCAGCTCATCCGCACATAACCGGGTCCCCGGGGATAATGCCGAAAAGGATTCGGGTATCCCCAGTCTCCTTTGCCGTCCCCAATCCGGATTTCATTGATCTGTGCGTGTAAGCCTTGTGCAAAAAAGCCCCAAAAAAGCAGCATAAACAGGCACATGACGGCAGATTTCCAACTTTTCATTTTTTCCGCTCCTCAATATTTTATAACCTGTCGGTCTTCGGACCTGCGCGCGCCTTCAAGACGAATTTTGGAGTATGGGTTTAAATGATTGGGTCCCTCTTCCTGACGGACCAATTTTGGTTATAGGCATCCCTGGTCGCCATCGAACGAGCGCCCGGAAGGGTGTTCACGTTGGGATTTTCGCCTCAGTTCAAGGGCTCGAGCACAATTCTGTGATCCACGAGAGAAAGGGACTTGATTCTGGCTTTGAGGCGCTTCTGCTCTCCGAAGATGTTTACCATATGGATTTCTCCGTCCTGGTTTTCCAGTTCATCTACGCTCTCGAGGACCAGTTCCTCTTCCCCATCCTTGATGATAAACGCCGAGGATTCACATATGATTTTTTCCTCCTTCACGATTGGAAACTGTATAATTTTTGACATACATTCAGCTATGATGGCTCATGGCAATCTCTTTTCAAGAGGTTGAACAGACACCAGGATGAGCATGTCCGTCCACCGCCCTGATGATCATCAATCAATCCATTTTCATGCCGGCTTCCAGTCGCTCGATCTCCTGCCGAAGGGCCGCTCTTTCCGCATCGGAAAGAGCTTGGTCTTCCAGTCGTTTTCTCAGACCGAGCAGAAGCATCTCCTCCCGGTAATCCTTGCATGTATAGTTGGATGTCTTTTCCATACTACCGACTCTCGCTCCACACGGATGCCAAAAATGAGTCCCGAAGAGACATGCAGCCCCGCATCGATGCGTCCGGGTCTTTGTTCGGTGTCCCCATAAATAAAAAACCACGAAGGCAAGGTTTTTATCTCCAAACCGCGGCCTTCATGGCTTCTTTAATTCAATGAATGATTGATTCTGCCTGATCTTTCAATGAGGCTTCATACCTCAGTTACCCTCCTTTTTAATGTCTTCTCACTTGGATGTCAACCCCCTGATTCGCCATCAAGGCATCATCGGTCCCTCGCATCTCGGGATTTCCTTCCCGTCGCCGTTTTATCCGCCTCTATTTAAGCCAAACGGCATTGAAAGGATTGTCACTGTCATGATGTGCCTATGAGTTTTACACAAGCAATCATGGAAGGGGGACGGGCAAGCGTTCGTTCCTCCGGCCGTAGGCCCCCATTATAATGTAAAGGTCAATGCCTCAAGCCTCACCCCTCAGCGAACGATGCACTCCCCGACCCATGGTTCCGCACAGCGTTTCAGGTCCTGCATCTCCTCATCGGAGAAGCCCGGTTGCTTTCCTCTAAAAAAGCCCGGATTCAACAACCTCTCTTGAGTGTGAAATCTCTGGAGGGCATAACGTTCAGTCCCCTGAATAATCCGGCCGATGCGCTCGATGACTTGGTCGTCGATGAAAGGTCTTACGCAGGTCGTTCTAAATTCGTAGGGCAGTCCCGATGACATGATGACTTGAATACTTTCAAAAATTAGGTCGGGATCAAAATGCCTTTTTATCAAGGGTACATAGTTAGTGGGATAGGTTTTGATATCCATTGCAAGGTAATTGATCGCCTCCAGTCGAATCAGCTGTTCAATCACCTCAGGTCGACTTCCGTTTGTATCCAGCTTGATGGGAAAGCCCAAGGACCGTATTTTTTCGCAAATGGATATCAGATCATTTGAAAGGGTGGGCTCTCCGCCGGAAATCACAACGCCCTCAAGAAGACCCTTTCGGCCCTTGAGATATTCAAAAACCTCGTTTTCCGCGAGAAAATAACTCTCGGAAGATGCCCCTGTGACAAGATCCGGGTTGTGGCAGTAAGGGCAATGGAAATTGCAACCCCGGAGAAAAATGACACAACTAATCTTACCGGGATAATCGATAAAGGAGTTCTTTTGAAGGCCTCCGAAAACCATAGGGTCGGATCTCTTGAAGGGCACTTTCTTCAGGCGCAGTTTGCTTGGAGGTCCGGCTCTCCGAGCAGGATTTCCTGGTTTTCGAAACGCTCATCCTCGGACGGTACCCGGAATGTCTTACGCATATCGAATTCAGC
Organism: uncultured Desulfobacteraceae bacterium; assembly: GCA_964401325.1. Taxonomy (GTDB): domain Bacteria; phylum Desulfobacterota; class DSM-4660; order Desulfatiglandales; family HGW-15; genus CAYNYM01. The sequence goes on from CAYNYM010000407.1 coordinate 2,369, forward strand.
ACGCTTTCCGTTGTTCCACTGCTTCACCGGCCTCAGATACCCGACGACGCGGGCATAGATCTCGGTCTCCGCCCCACAATGGGGACATTGCGCCTGTTCACCGTCCAGGTATCCGTGTGAGGGGCATACACTGAAGGTGGGACTCAGGGTAAAGTAGGGAAGCTTGAAGTTCGTGACTACCTTCCTGATCAACCCCTTGACATTTTCAATATCGCTGATTTGCTCCCCCAGATAAATATGGAGCACGGTCCCGCCCGTATATTTGACCTGCAGGTCGTCCTGAAGCATAAGCGTCTCAAAGACATCGTCGGAGTAATTGACCGGAAGCTGCGTGGAATTGGTATAAAAGGGTGCAGCACCCTCCAAGTATTCTTCCTCATTGGCACAGATAATTCCCTGGCAATGTTTCTTGTCCAGCAGGGCCAACCGATAAGAGGTCCCCTCTCCCGGTGTGGCTTCCAGGTTGAAGATATCCCCGGTCTCTTCCTGTATCTCCGCCAGCATTTCCCGGAGAAAATCCATAACCTCCAGGGAAAAGGCTCTGCCTTTTACACTGCCTATATCGGAACCCATAAAATTGACACAGGCCTCGTTCATCCCGATGATGCCGATGGTCGAAAAATGGTTTTTCCAGTAAAGCCCTGTTCCCTGTTTGATCTCCCTTAGATAAAAATTGGAGTAAGGATAGAGGTTTTTCTCAGTGAACATTTCAAGTATTTTTCTCTTTATCATCAGGCTTTCTTTGGTAAAGAGCACCATCTTTTTCAAACGCTTGAAAAAATCATCCTTTGTCTGTGCAAGGAAGCCGATCCTGGCCATATTGATGGTGACGACCCCAATGGAACCCGTGAGGGGATTGGCTCCGAATAACCCTCCTCCCCTCTTCAAGAGCTCCCGATTGTCAAGGCGCAGGCGGCAGCACATGGATCGGGCATCTTCGGGGCTCATATCCGAGTTAACGAAATTAGAAAAATAGGGAATCCCGTATTTTCCCGTCATCTTCCAGATCAGATCGAGATTGGGATTATCCCAATCGAAATCCTCGGTGATGTTGTAGGTGGGTATCGGAAAAGTAAAGACCCTTCCCCTGGCATCCCCTTCGATCATGACCTCGGCAAATGCCCGGTTCATCATGTCGATTTCGGGCTGAAATTCTCCGAAGGTCTCGTCCCGCGCCTCTCCGCCGATGATCACATGCTGATGCTCAAGGGTGGATGGAGGATTGAGGTCCATCGTGATATTGGTAAAGGGCGTCTGAAACCCGACCCGGGTGGGAATATTGATATTGAAGACGAATTCCTGCAGCGCCTGTTTGACACCGTCATAATCCAGCCCGTCATGACGCACAAAGGGCGCCAGAAGGGTATCGAAATTTGAAATAGCCTGAGCCCCCGCCGCTTCGCCCTGCAATGTGTAGAAAAAATTAACAATCTGTCCCAACGCAGACCTGAGGTGCTTGGGGGGAGCACTCTCCACTTTCCCCTCAACTCCCCTAAACCCCTCCGTAAGAATAACCTGTAAATCTCACCCAAC
>CAYNYM010000408.1:0-3876 GCA_964401325.1 uncultured Desulfobacteraceae bacterium
ACCCGTTGGGCCCGATGACCGAGGTGATGGAATTCTCCCGGACCGAAAGGGTGATGCCGTCAAGGGCACTCAATCCGCCGAAAACCTTTACGATATCTGTTGTCTCAAGAAACGGTTTCACGTTTATTCCCCTGATATCTTTATACTCTCGTTGAGACCCTGCCCAGAAGGCCCTGGGGCCGTGCAAGGACCATGAGGATTAAGATGAGAAAGGCGATCACGGGAGAAAGGGCCACGGGCAGGAACACGGAGCTGAGACTTTCTGAAAGTCCGTAGACCAGTCCCCCAAGGAGCGCCCCCATGGGTGTCCCCAGACCTCCGAGCACGATGACTGCAAAGGCAATGAGGGTGTAGCTCTGCCCCATGACCGGCGTAAGGGATGGAAAGGCCAGGGTGATCAGACAGCCCGTGATTGCAACCATGGCGAGGCCCATGCCGAAGACGAGGGCCGAGAGTTTCTGAACATTGATCCCCAGAATGGAGACCGCCTCCCGGTTTTCGATGATGGCCCGGATGGCCTTTCCGGTGTAAGTCTTGTAAAGTAAAAGGCTGATCAGGAGAATCGCCACCATGCAGATCCCTGCGCTGACAAGGCGGCCCATGGGCATGAAAACGGGTCCGAGGAGCAGGGAGACCTTGGTAAAGGGCAGGGGAATGCTCCTGGGGTCGGCCTTCCAGATCAGCAGAATGATCGAGGTGATAATAAGCGAGATGCCGAAAAAGGTCAGGAAAGAGGCCATCTCCGGATCATCGGAACGCTGAAGGCGGGGGTTGAGCAGATGAAAGAGCAAAAGGCCGATGACGAAGAAGAGGGGCAAGACCACGGCGATACTCTGAACGGCATTGAAGTTCAGGGCATGATGCAAAGAGAAGGCGATATAGGCGCCAAGCATCATGAATTCGCCGTGCGCAAAATTCACCACGCGCATCACGCCGTATATAATATTCATCCCGATTCCGACCAGGCCGTAAAGGATACCCATCAGAAGTCCGGAAGCCAACGCCATGAGGATCAAATCAAACATAGGTCACCCAATATATTCTAACGAAGAATGTCTCTGAGTCGGGGCCATTTTCGAGTAGCCGAGCCCACAATGCCCCTTGGGAGAAACAGGACCAGGAAGACGATCATGATGCCGAGGACCAGGAGATTCATGAGGGGAAAGGTCCCCCAGATGAAGTCGTCCAGGCTGTACATGAATACGGCTCCGAGGATGGGACCGATGATGGTTCCCAACCCCCCGAACATGGAGTAGACGACGGCCTTGGTGGTGATCATCAGATTAAAGGAGGTGTCCGGGTCCACGATGGCCGTGTACCAGGCCTCTATGCCGCCGGCAAGGGACGGGAAGAGGGCTGCAAGAAGCCAGGCCTTCAGACGACAGAGTCCCACATTGATCCCCATGGCCGAGGCCGCCGCTTCATCGTCGCGCACGCATCGGAGGGCGACACCCAGTCTGGATTTCAGAAGCAGGAAAGCCACCAGAACAGTGACGACCATGAGGATGACCATAAAGTAGTAGCTCAGTAAGGGTCTGTAGGCATGAGAAAGGGTGATGCCGAAGCTCCCCCCGGTCCATGTTTCAGGCATATTGGCGACAACGATTCTCAACACCATGGCGCAGGAAAAATTGACAATGGAAAAGTAGATCCCTCTGAGACGAAGGGTCGGGGCGAAAAGGAGGGCCAGGATGACGCCGGCCAGTCCGGAACCCAGAATGCACAGGGGGATCGGCACTTGAAACCGGCTCCAGAGGATGGCCGTCATGTAAGTGCCCACGCCGTAGAACATGACGAAGCCGAAGGGCAGATACCCGACGAATCCATAGATCATGTTGAAGGAACTGGCGAGGGTGATCCAGAAGAGCATGTAGAAGATAAAGGCGTTCGATACCGCCAGCTTTGGAACGAGCACAAAAAAGAGCAGGGCCAGGGCGGCAATGAGCCAGGTGGTTTTCTTGAAAAAGGCCATTCAGAGTTCCTGATTAGACATTGATGTATTTTTCCAATTCCCATGGATGAACGGTGGTGGCAAATTCTTGTGCTTCCTTTTCCTTGATTTCCAAGAATTTCTCCACCAGGGTATCACCGAGGGCATCCAGGAGCACCTTGTCGTCCTTGAATGCCTCCAGGGCCTCCTTCAGGCCCCCGGGGAGTTCCTTGATGCCCCGCGCCCTCTTTTCCTGGGCAGAAAGGGCATAGATGTTGTCATTGATGTAGGCGGGTGGTTCAAGGTTCCTTCTGATGCCATCGAGACCTGCGGCAAGAAGGCCGGTGAAGGCCAGATAGGGATTGCAGGAGGAATCGGGATTCCGGGTCTCCACGCGGAGGGCCTTCCGGGATGAGGCCGGGATCCTCAGGAGGCTGGAGCGATTATTGAATCCCCAGGACACGTAGACCGGGGCCTCCCATCCGGGAACGAGTCTCTTGTAAGAATTGACCGACGGGTTGGTGATCCCCGCAAGGCCTCGAGCATGGTCCAAGAGACCCGCGATGAAATGACGCGCAATGTCGGAGAGCCCGTGTTCTTTGGTTTTGTCTGCAAAGAGATTGACGCCCTTTTTGCCGTCTTTCAGGTTGAGATGCACGTGCATGCCGCACCCATAGGTCCATACAAAGGGCTTGGGCATGAAGGTGGCGACAAGCCCCTTCTCGCCGGCGAAATATTTGACCACCTGGCGATAGGTCATAGTGTTGTCGGCAGTAATGAGCGCATCGCTGTGCCCGAAGGTGATCTCATGCTTGCCAACCGGCACTTCGTGGTGGTTTTTCTCCGCGGGCACGCCCATGGCATCCAGTGCCCGGCTTAGGTCCTTTCGAAATTCCGTCCCCTTATCATAGGGAGGAATTTCAAAGTATGAGGCCCGATCATGCGGCACATAGTTGCCGGCCTCATCCTTTTCCAGGAGGAAAAATTCGATCTCCGGGGCAAGGAGTAAGTCCCATCCCTCCTCGAATTCCTCTTTCATATCCTTTACAGCCCTTTTCAGGACGCCCCTGGGATCTCCCGGAAAGGGTTCGGTGCCCTCTCCCCTATAAACATCGCAAATGAAGCGGGCCGTCCGATTTTCCTGTTTTCCCCAGGGCAGCACTCGGTAGGTGGATAGGTCGGGTTTGAGAAATAAATCACTGTCGTTCACGGGCACGTATTTGCAGGACGACCCGTCAAATCCAAGCCCATTTCTCAGGAGGGTCTCCAGGTCTCTTGCCGGGTTGATCAATTGCCGGATGGATCCGTCAATCGTGGTAAATTGGAAATTAAGAAACGTGATTTGATCATCGGCAATCCGTTTCAGTATCTCTTCCATTTTCATCAATTCTCCTTTTGGTCTAATAATAGAAGCGTCTGCAATAGACATTGGGCCCCTTTTAACAGGGCCTCGTTATCCGTCCATTCCTCGGGGCAGTGACTGAGCCCCCCTTTGCAGGGAACGAAAATCATTCCGGATCGCGCCAGGTCGTTCATGTGGGCGGCATCATGACCGGCCATGCTGACGAGTTCGAGGGTCCCAAACCCCAGGAGGTCCGAGGCATCCCTGATAGCCCTCTTGAGGTCGGAGGAGAAGATCGTGGGCTCGGTATCGTAGCGGAGGTTGCGATCGACCTGAATGCCGCGTCTTTCCCGGATCCGAGAGCTTGCTTCGGTAACGGCATCGGTTACTTTTTTGATGCTTTCCGGGTAGTAACTCCTGATCTCCGCATCCATCTCCACCAGTTCAGGGGTAATATTAATCGAGTTGGGGAAGACCTTGAGGTGTCCTACCGTGGCCACGGCCTTGCCCCCCTCTTTCCGGGCGGCCCGCTCAAGGGCAAGAATCAGTTCGGATGCGGCACAGAGGGCGTCCCGGCGTTTGTCCATGGGGGTCGTGCCGCAGT
>CAYNYM010000409.1:0-3871 GCA_964401325.1 uncultured Desulfobacteraceae bacterium
GCGGATCCGCTGGAGGAGGCATTCGCTTGTCCTGCTCCACTCGGTTTGTCGGATAGAACGTGATATTTGATGAACAGAACGGCGATAAAGAGTCCTGCGAGGATGGCGATCGTCACCAGGATTTTTTTATTCATTTAACCGACCCCCATTTGGATGAGTATCTTTTCGATTTCCTCTTCAGGGAAGAACCCGACGTGCCGGAAGAACTCCCGTCCGGTCTTGTCGAAAAAAACCTGAACCGGGATAGAGCTAATCCCGTAACGTGTGCTGAGGATCTGTTCCTCCCTCACGTGGATGAAAACGATATTGAGCCGCTTTGCGTATTTACCCCTCAGTTTATCCACAATCGGTTGCATCAGATCACAGGGTCTGCATCCGTCGGCCCCGAATTCCACCATGGTCGGTTTTCCCGAGCCTCTGGCCTTGTCCACCGGATTGTCTCCGGCAAGTTCCCTGTGTTTTTGGAACCATGCAGTGTCCATGCGGATAGGAATGCGCTCGCCTAAGGAATTCGTGTAATCGGTCATTGCTTCACGTCTTTTCTCTTGGAGCAAAATGGCCGTGAGGGGCTCTTGGGCCTTTTCGAAGGGTACGCCATATAAGGCGTCCCGGTTCTCCAGGTAATAGTCCTTTACCTACTGATCCGAGACCGTGACACCCGAGGTGACCCCCTGGAGTAATTGTTTGATCACCACATCCTCAGGATCATCCCGGCTCTGACCGGCTGCGTAAGCCTGGTGAAGCAGGAGTCGTTTCGTCAATAGACTTTCCAGGACAAAAAGGAGGTTTTTCTTGAGTTGAGGCTGTATGGCCGGATTCGCTCTTTGAATCCCTTCGTTCAGAAAGGATTCGGTGATCTGAAAAAGATCCGTCTATGCGACGACATCCTTGGAGAGATCGGTCAGCGCTGCAGATTTCAATACACCCCTGAAAAGACCCGGATAACCCTTCTCCACAGAGGAGACTTCGGAGGGCGTGGCCCAGACTTGCGGGGGGACGACTAAGGCCATCAATGCCGTGAACACAATGCATCGTTGGAGGGAACGCCACGGGCGTGCGGAGGTCCACAGGATTGTTTTCATGAAATATCCTTTCCTGTTTTTCGATAGGTCTTCGCGATAAAGCGGATGCGCAAATTCCAATTAATCTAAGGCCCAAACCGCATGATTTCAAGTCATTATTTTTTTCAGTAGCACTCGGCCCAAGACTGGAGGTTTGACAGGATTGCGGCAAAGACAAATCATGGAGATCCTGCTCTCTAACGCCCCCCCCCGGATCGATCCTTGAGGTACGTTCTGTATTCCTTCAGTAGGACAAAAGCGTACTCCCTACGGGCGCGTTCAGATGAGGGGATATAGTTCCTTTTAAATTCCAGCCTCTTGATGATTTCCTCGGCGGTTTCGTCGTTCGCTTTTCTATCTTCGGAGTAAAGTTCAGACATGATATCGTTCAGACCAAAAACGCCGACCTCTGTATCATCAGGAAATTTCAATATATGCCGGCCAACTGCCGGCTGAGGAAAGGCTCACCCATCCACTCACCCGTCCTCTTCGTGTTGTGAAATATTCTGTGTATTTTGTATTATGTCCTCAGGATCATTCGATATATCTTCGTTATTCGGTGACATGCTTACCCTCCTCCGGGCGGGTGCCGCAACAGGATGAAACCGGATGGGCACCGCTCTCCTCTCCAAGCGTCTTTTCCTCTTCTTCGCGCACCTCCTCTATCTTCATATCGCAGCAACAAGAGTTCTTTTTCCCGAAGAACATCGAGAAGATTCCTTTCTTTTTTTTATCCGTCATGGTTCGATCTCCTTGTTAAATCATGTTGAATATAAATCCCGACAGCACGGCAGTCGAGAACACCACGGCAATAAAAACACTGACCAGCCGAACCTTGAAGATGCCGGCCAGCATGCTCATCTCCGGGATGCTCATGCCCGCACCACCAACAATCAGGGCGATGACCGCCCCCATGCTCATGCCTTTCTGGGTTAGGGCCACAGCAATAGGTATAACCGTCTCAGCCCGGACATAAAACGGAACGCCGATAATGGCAGCCACGGGAATCGCCAAGGGGTTCTGCGGGCCGGCCACTCTTACCACAAAGTCGCCCGGCAGATAACCATAAATGCCCGCCCCGATGGCAACTCCGATTACGAGATAGATCAGGACGCCCCGGAAGTCGTTCCAGGCCCCGGCGAATGCGCGCCGCAGTTTTCCTCCGAATGTCGGGAGCTTCTCCATTTGCTGGGTACCCCCAATTATGCGAACATTTTTGACATCCTTGGCCAGCCCGAGCATATTGAGCACCTGGCCGCATATCATGGACATAATGAAGGTCACCACCCCATATGCAACGCAGGCCTTCCACCCCAGCAAGGCCAGGATCATGGCAAGGATGATCGGGTTCATAAGGGGCGAGGCCAATACAAAGGACATGGTGGCTCCAAATGGCACTTTCGCTCTCAATAAGCCCACAGTCATGGGGATCGTGGAGCAGGAACAGAACGGTGTTGCTGCCCCAAGGGTTGCGCCGAGGAAATTGCCGAGCCACCCCTTTCTTGAGAGCCAACGGTTGAGCGTGTCTTCCGATACATACTCGAACACCAATCCCACCAGCGTACTGATGCCCAGAAACAATACGATCAATTCGGCCAGAATCAGACCGAAGAACTGAAGCGGCACCCAAAGCGAATTCATGATTTTTCCTCTCCCAGATTGCGCCATTCACCCGTGCGCGATGTTATCAACAAAGCGAGAATGCATTCAGCGGTTATTCGTGCTTGATTCTTTGAGTCTAAACGGCTGAACTAGCCGTCTGCGCCTCCGCGTCATCAGGCGGTTCCGAGCACGAAATGAATTTCGTCACCGTCGTTCACTTTTCGCGCCAGACCTTCCGCCCCGACGCCTTCCCGGTTGACCAGCACCTTGATATGCGAATCCAGCGTCCCCGACTTATATGAGATGGCCTTTTTCATTAAAGGGATGATGCGTGCGAAGTCGTCCAGACACTCGGCAACGGTCCCCCCCGTCACTTCGATCACGCCCTTGCCTTCCCAGAGGTAATAGAAGCGATTCGGAAGATATAGCTTTACACTCATCCTGCAGCCCCTCCAGCAGTGGTTTTCTGTATCTGCTTCCCGTTGCGGCAGGCTCGTCTCTCTTTCTGCCTTTTGAGTAAATCATCAATCCCGGCTGACATCATGGTCTTCAAACTAACCCGGTCCCGTGCAATTTCACTCGAATCGGCCAGAGACTCCTTCAGCCATTTCAAAAGCCCATGTGGAAACGCTTCCGCGAGCCGGTAATAAACCCAGCGACCCTCCTTCCTGGCCTTCACAAGGCCTGCCTTCTGGAGGACGCTCATGTGCCGGGACACGGTTGGGGTGGCGTGCCCTAGGATTTCCGTGATCTGGCAAACGCAGAGCTCGCCATAGCCTGTCAAAGCCATGACCACCCGCAATCGGTTTCCATCCGCAAGGGCCTTGGTGATGCTAATTGTCTTTTCCATCCGGGCCTCTAGATTTTTATATTTAGCTAAACAACTAAATATACTTCTCTCCACCCCATGTCAAGCCGAAATTTTCTTACCGCATTGAAAGGCGGCACCTTTTGTTACTCATGGATCCGTCCCGGCATATCTGTTCGACTTTGATGCCGTGTTTCTTTGAAACCCAGGTGTTCTTGATGTTCGTCGATCGCCACATCAGTGGGTTCCGGGCACGAAATGAATCTCGTCGCCGTCGTTCATTTTTCTCGCAAATTTTCGAGGCCGTCACCTTGCCGGTTGGCTAGAACCTTAACTGGTGAATCAGGCACCCTTGATACGTCAGATAGGGTCTTTTCCATCAAGAAACTTTTGATATTCC
>CAYNYM010000410.1:0-3844 GCA_964401325.1 uncultured Desulfobacteraceae bacterium
CTTTTCAACGGCGGGTCCCTGAAACCGAAGGCGGTCCAGGAGCGGATCCTTTCGGCCATCCGCCGGTGGTCGGGCGAACAGGATGGATCCCTGCCCGGGGTCTTGGATAACTCGAATCTCGATCTGGCCGTGGCCCTGGGAGCGTCCTACTACGGGCTTGTCCGAAAAGGCAAGGGCATCAGGGTCAGCAGCGGCAGTGCGCGGGCCTATTATCTGGGCGTGGGGGGGGACGACCGGGGCGGACCTGAAAAGGGCAGGGCCGAAAAGGCGATCTGTCTCGTGGAGCGGGGCATGGAAGAAGGACAGAGGATCAGGCCGGGGGATAGACAATTCCAGGTGCTCACCAATCAACCGGTGGGGTTTGATCTATACAGTTCGAGTTTTCGTGCCGGGGACCGGGTCGGAGATCTTGTCACCGTGGATGAATCCCTGACCGCCTTACCCCCAGTCCGGACAGTCGTTCAGTTCGGCAAAAAGGGTAAAAGGACAAGTTTACCGGTTGAGGTGGAGGCCCATTACACAGAGGTGGGGACCCTGTCCCTCTGGTGTAAGTCCCTTCAGACGGAGCATCGTTGGCGGTTGCAGTTTCAGCTTCGGGGTGCGGATCAGGGAACTGCGGTTTCGGACGCCCGGGTATACGAGGAGGCCGTCGTAAAGCAGTCCCTTGAGCTGGTAAAAGAGATCTTCTCCAATCGCGGGAAAAAACCGCCCGAAGGCCTGATTAAATCCATCCGCGCCCTGGTCAGACAGCCCAAGGAGAAATGGCCGCTCACATTTATCCGTAGAATGGCCGATGCCCTGATTGAACTGAAGGCCGCAGCAAAATACACGGCGGATCATGAAACGCGATGGCTGAATATCGCCGGGTTCTGTCTGAGGCCGGGATTCGGCGATGCCCTGGACGAACACCGCATCGGGACCCTGTGGAAGATGCACCATGAAGGGCCGATCCATGGCAGGGCCGTTCAGGTCCGATGCGAATGGTGGGTGTTCTGGCGGCGCATATCGGCCGGCCTGACCGCGAACCGGCAGAGGAGAATCCTCCAGGTGATGGGTCCTATGCTCCGTCCCGTAAAAAGGGGCGAAAAAATGAGGCTTTCCCCTCAGGAACACCTGGAGATCTGCATGTGCCTCGCCAACCTGGAAAGGATTTCTACAGCCGACAAGGCCGCATGGGGGCGTTTTCTGCTGGAAACACTCAGTACAAAGAAGGGCCGGTCTCAATACTGGTGGGCCCTTTCCCGAATAGGGGCAAGGGAGCCCTTGTATGGGCCCCTGGACAAGGTCCTTCCCCCGGAGCAGGTATCAAAGTGGATTGACACGATCCTCTCGAAAACCTGGAGCAATCCTAAACCGGTCGCCATGGCCCTGGGTCAAATGGCCCGGCTCACGGGGGATCGGGCCAGGGACTTGGAGCCAGCCGTGATAGGGCGGGTGCTGGAATGGATGAAACCGTTTGACTGGGCAAATGCCTACAGAAAGCCATTGGAAACAGTGATTCCCAGGGGTGCCGGAGATGAAAACCTCCTCTTCGGGGAGTCGCTTCCGTCCGGTATTGTCCTTCGCTCGGAGGGCTAGGAATGGGTGAGAATTATGAGAGCATCAACAAATACGAACGGATATCGATAACGAGGAAAGAATAATTTAGACAAGATAAAAATAAATACAGAACGCATAAAGGGAGAAAATTTATGGAAATGGAGCAGTTGAGGGTCGGTTTTATGGCCGTATTCTGTTATCTGATCTGGTGCGACCGAACGCGGGAGGCCCTGCTCATCGACCCTGCCGGAGATGAGGAGCGGGTGGTCGAAACCCTCAAGAAAAAGGGCCTGGACCTGAAGTATATCGTGAACACCCACGGCCATGGGGATCATTCATGCGGAAACGCAAAGATCAAGGAACTGACGGACGCAAAAATCGTGATGCACAGGCTGGACGATGAACTCTTCAATTCCCCGGAGGGCCAGCAGATGACCCGCGCCTGGGGGTTTACCCCCTCACCTCCGGCCGATGTGAACGTGGACGAAGGGGACAAAATCGTGATTGGAGATGTCTCTTTAAAAGTCCTCCATACGCCGGGACACAGTCCGGGAGGCATTTGCCTTCTCAATGAAGGGCATGTCTTTACGGGCGATACCCTCTTTGTGGGGAGTATCGGGCGCACGGATCTGCCGGGGGCATCCCTTGGGGAATTTATGACCTCCATCAAGGAAAAACTCCTGACCCTGCCGCGAGAGACGGTGGTCTGGCCGGGGCATGATTATGGAGAGAGCCCCTCCTCGACGATCCAAAGGGAGATCGCGACCAATCCCTGGTTGCGGTGAGGGACAGGGGTGAGATTTAAACATCCTGGGCCGGCGGGAAATGACATAAACAGATTGAGGCGTAAGAGATATGGCGGAAAACAAGGTATCTTTCAAGTGCGAGGATTTTGAACTCGAGGGATTGCTGGAGGACCGGCCCGGAACAAGGGCCGTGGTCATGTGTCACCCCCATCCCCTTTACGGCGGGGAAATGAAAAACAATGTGGTGGAGGCCGTGATCCGGGCTTACGGAGAAAAGGGATATACCACGCTCAGGTTCAATTTCCGGGGCGTGGGCATGAGCGGCGGCTCCTACGGCGAGGGAATCGGCGAGGGAGGTGACGTGGAAGCGGCCCTGGCATTCCTGGTCGAAAAGGGCAAAAAGGAGATTGATCTGGGCGGCTATTCCTTTGGCGCCTGGGTTTGCGCCCGCGGCCTGGAAACCTTTGAAAAGGCGCACCGGTTGATCATGGTTTCTCCCCCTGTGAGCGCCATGGACATGGCATTCCTTTCCTACCACGCGAAGATCAAGTTGGTGATTGCAGGCTCCCGTGACGAGATCGGGGACTATAAAATGATTCAGGGCATGATGTCCAAGTGGAATCCGGAAGCGCAATTGCACCTGGTCGAGGGGGCGGACCATTTTTACTGGAATCAAACCAACGAGATCCGGGCGGTCATCAAAAAGTTTCTGGAAGATGGTGCATGATCCGTGCGGGGAGGTAGCCAGGCGGGACCTAACTCAATGGATCTTGCTGTATCGGAATCCCCCTGTTCCGGTCTATGAGTATTACTGAAATAATATGAATAGGGCGAATTATTGACATGTTTTGTGAATTCCCCTATACTTTGCCTTTGAGAGAGCAACTTGCGTACCCCGGGATTTCAATGTCAAATAAAGAGTGAGATGAGGAGGTTCCCAAATGAAGATCCACCTGAAAATAGAAGGGATGGCTCTCCTTTACAAAATCCTGCACAAGAAAAAAAGCCTGGATGTTGAATTTGTAGGACATACCCTTCGAGATTTCATAAACGGTCTGGTCAAAAAATACGGCCCCGGTGTGAAAAAGGCCCTTCTGGACCAGAAGGGAGAAATCGATATGGAACTGCGGGTGGTCGTCAATTATAAGACCTTCCTGTCCTACGGTGAGCGAATGGACACTCCCTTGAATGAAGGGGATACGCTTCACCTCATGACCGTGGGGTGAGGCTGATTCACGCAGTCAGTTGACTGCTTGAAATCAGAACCAAATAACTTCATTTAGATGCGGGAACGAGATGATCCCGTGCCTTGTCGCCGACGTATACCCCTCCCAAGAGGCCGGGGGCTCCATACCTGAGCCCCCGGCCTGTCGATAACCGCCGATGGATGACCCGAATCAGGAGAAAAAAGTGCAGAAAAAAAAAGCATTTCAATACCTCTTTAGACTCTGGCTCTATGGCATGTTTCTCCTCATGCTCCTCCTGGTCCCGGCGATATCGGGCAGCACTTCCCTGAGGCGCAGTCCGGTGGTCGTGGCCGTGGAAAAGGTGGGTCCGGC
>CAYNYM010000411.1:0-3837 GCA_964401325.1 uncultured Desulfobacteraceae bacterium
TAAAGGTCGTCACGTTGGCATCAAGAATGGTTACCAGGGCCTTGCTGAACCCCCCTTCGATAGCCGCCCGCGGCGGTTTCCCCAGCCTCAGCTCTTCGCGAATCCTTTCAAAGACGAGGACATTGGCATCGACCGCCATGCCTATGGTGAGGATGATGCCCGCAATACCGGGCAAGGTCAGGGTCGCACCGAAAAAGGCCAGTCCGGACATGATAAAGAGGATGTTGAGAAAAAGGGCCATGTCCGCCACCAGTCCCGAGAGACCATAGTAGAGAATCATGAAAAGAACGACGATGGTGCCTCCTATAAGCATGGAATTGAATCCCTTGTCTATGGAGTCTTTTCCCAGGGACGGACCCACTGTCCGCTCCTCCAGTATCTTCACGGGCGCGGGAAGCGCACCGGCCCGCAGGATGATGGCCAGATCCCGTGCCTCATCCATGGTAAAAGAGCCACTGATTTGTGCCTTGCCTCCGGCAATTTTGTCGCGGATCACAGGCGCAGAATACACATGGTTATCGAGCACGATGGCCAGTCTCTTACCGATGTTGTCTCCGGTAATTCGTTCAAAGAGTCTGGCGCCACGGGCATCAAAGGACAAGGAGACATAGGGCTCACTGTACTGGGTGTCGATCTGAACCTTGGCATCGGTCAGGTATTCCCCGGTAAGAAGCGTCCGGCGTTTCAACAGAAAGGGGGTTTCCTTTTTGGCTTGGGTCCCGGGGTCGACCAGCATCTGTTTTAAGACCTCGCTTCCGGGCGGTATGTTTCCCCTAAGGGCCTCTTCCAGACTGTTGTCCTCGTCCACCAATTTGAACTCCAGGAGTGCCGTTTTACCAATCAGCTCAATGGCCCGTTTGGGATCTTGGATGCCCGGAAGCTGAATCAGAATTCTGAAGTTCTCTTGGGGTCTGATATCCGGTTCGCTCACTCCAAAGGCATCAACGCGATTCCGGATGGTTTCGAGCGCCTGATCCGTGGCCATTTTCATGATGTGGGTCTTTGCCTTGCCATCCAGGATCAGCTCGAAGGCCGATCCCATTCCCTCATGGGCCGTATCCTTGATCCCGAAATCGGGGAAGTTCCTGCTCACCAGATCCCGGAAGGCCCTTTCATCTTCCTCTCTCATGAGGGTGACATCAATCCCGTCACCACTGCTTCGTTTCAGATTTTGATAACGAATTTTTTTGCTTCGAAAGTCATGCTTCAAGTCCTCCACAACCCTCTCGAGACTGCTTTCCACCGCCTTTTTGGCTTCCACTTCCAAGACGAGATGCATGCCTCCTTGAAGGTCCAGACCAAGATGGATCTTATCCTGGGGCAAGAACCCCGACCACCATGGAGGCAAATCTCCACTAAGGGAGGGCACCAGATACAGAAAAGCCGCCAGAATGAAAAAAGCCGCAATGGCGCCGCGCCAGTTTAAATCCCTAGCCACTGTTCACTCCTTTTTTCCGTGTTTCCCGCAGCCTGCGGGCCCAAGACCTTGTCTTTGCTTATTGGGGATTGGCGTCCGCTTTTCTGACCACGCCGCCAATGGATCCCCGCGATATCTTAACCCTCACCTTCGGGGCGATTTCAATGGTCACCACCTCATCGGTGATACCCGTGACCACGCCGTGGAGCCCGCCGGAACTGATCACCTTATCTCCCTTTTTGACCGATGAGAGCATGGCTCGATGCTGTTTCGCTTTTTTTTGTTGAGGGCGTATGAGAAGAAAATAAAAGATTGCAAACATGATGATGAGAGGCACAAAGGCGCCCAGGCCTCCCCCCTGGCCACCGACGCCGCCTGTGCCGCCGGTTCCCATGGCATAAGCTAGAAAATTCATTCTAAAACCTCCATTTGGTTTTGTTGAGTACTTGGATGGTTGAGTCGGTGAACGGTGTATGCCCGTGACGGACTCTTCCCTTGAAGGGCGTCTCTCCCCTTATCTACCATCCGAACGCTCAATTACTCAAAGATCTGTGTTATTCTTGATGTTTTCGTTCATAGAATTCATGCCTGAACTCTTCCAGTGTGCCGTTTCGAATCGCCCCCCTTATACCCTCCATGAGGCGGGTGTAATAGGTCAGATTATGAATCGTGTTCAGTCTGTAAGCCAGGATCTCCCTAGCCATAAAGAGATGTCTCAGGTAGGCCCTGGAAAAATGGGAGCAGGTGTAACATCTGCAATCCTCTTCGATCGGTCCGGCGTCATCCGCATACCGGGCGTTTTTGATTACGATCTTGCCCTTCTTTGTAAACAGCGTGCCGTTCCTGGCGTTTCGAGTGGGCATGACGCAGTCAAACATATCCACGCCCAGAAGGGCCGCCTCCACGATATCTTCGGGTTTTCCCACGCCCATGAGATAGATCGGTTTGTCCTCAGGAAGGAAAGGGAGGGTCTCCCTTATGACCCGCAGTCGTGTTTTCATATCCTCCCCGACAGAGAGGCCCCCCAGGGCATAGCCGTCAAAATCCATGGCCACCAGCTCCCGAGCACTCCTCTCTCGAAGGTCCCCATATATTCCACCCTGCACGATGCCAAAGAGGGCCTGGTGGTTGTTTTCTTTATGTCCAAGGCATTGTTCAGCCCACAGGCTGGTCAACCTGACCCCGTTTTTCACGTATTCATATTCAGCCGGATAGGGGGCGCATTCGTCAAAGGCCATCATGATGTCGCTCCCGAGTGCCTGCTGAATCGCCATGGCTTCTTTTGGGCCGATGAAGTGGGTCGAACCGTCCAGATGGGACTGGAAGGTGACACCTTCATCGGATATAGTCCTCAGTTTGGCCAGGCTGTAGACCTGAAACCCCCCGCTGTCCGTGAGAATAGGCCGCGGCCAGTTCATAAAGCGGTGGAGCCCCCCGAGTTCTTCAATGAGACCGTGTCCAGGTCTGAGGTAGAGGTGGTAGGTATTGGATAAAATGATACTTACCCCAATCTCCTCCAGGTCCTCCGGGGACAGTGCCTTCACGGAGCCCTGGGTGCCGACGGGCATGAATACAGGTGTTTCAAACTGACCGTGTGGCGTGCTGAGTTTACCCATTCTGGCCCGTCCCAGGTCGTTTTTATGGAGAACCCTAAAATCCAAGGTGTTATCAATCTCTTTGTGATGGTTTTCTTTTGGTTTTTAAAAACAGTCTACCCGCGGTGATCTTAATCCGTCATTTGGTCTTTGCGGGCCGCACCCTTATCGACCTTACAGGATCAGCATGGCATCCCCGTAACTGTAAAACCTGTATTTTTTTTCCACAGCCCCCAGATAGGCCTTCTTCGTCAGATCAAGGCCTGCGAAGGCGGACACCAGAAAGAGAAGGGAGGATTTCGGCAGATGAAAGTTGGTGATCATGCCGTCAATGATTTTGAAGGCGTGCCCCGGAGTGATGAGGAGTTCCGTCTTCCCGTTCCCTGGTGAGATTTTTCCCCCTGGGCTCGCCAGTGTCTCCAGTGTCCTGACCACGGTCGTCCCAACGGCTATGACGCGCCTGCCTTCCTTTTTGCAGCGGTTGACGGCATCGGCCGTTTCGCCGCTGACCATAAAACGCTCTTCCCCCAGTTGATGCTTTCTGATGTCTTTTGTCCTGACCGGCCTGAAGGTCCCATGCCCCACATGGAGGGTCAATTCCACCACGGCAATCCCTGACCTGATCAAGTTCTCAATGAGCGTCTCAGTGAAGTGGAGACCTGCCGTGGGGGCGGCGACGGCTCCCTTTTCTTTTGAAAAAACCGTTTGATAGCGGTCCCTGTCCAGAGGTCGAAGCGCATTGTCTTTCGGCCTTTTGATGTAAGGCGGCAAAGGCATGACACCTTTGGCGTCAAGGATGGTGTCAATGGGCACGGGACTCTGGAA
>CAYNYM010000412.1:0-3836 GCA_964401325.1 uncultured Desulfobacteraceae bacterium
GAGAGGCGAGCTCCGGGGCCTTGATGAGCCTTCGGATCGTGGTGTAGTAAAAGAAGAGTCCCAGGGCCATGCCCAGTCCGAAGGCGCAGGGCAGGGCAAAGATGGGATTCAGTCCCAGGGTGTTGAATATCCAGAGCGTGGTAAAGGCGCCGACCATCACAAAGGCCCCGTGGCCGACGTTGACGACTTTGAGGACCCCGAAGATCAGGCTGAGACCCATGGTGGCCATGCCGTAGATCGCGCCTAGGACCAGACCCTGTAACAGATTGCCCCAGAGTTGTTCCAGAACCATCCTGTTTTCTCCTTTTCAATGAATAAAACCCTGAACCTTGCAAAGATCGTCTTGACGGTCGCTGGTGAGGTTTGTGACCTTTCCCCCTTGCCCCCTCCCCCCGGGGAAGGGGCATGGAGGTCTTCAGAGAAACCATCGGTATGGATAGAGTTATAATCTAACGGGGCGCGGCGACCTTCCCCTTGGCCTTTTCTGCAAATGTCGGCATAGGATAGGCGACGCCACCGGTCTGGGCCTCTTTGGGCCAGACAATGATCCGTTTTCCCATCTGCCACTGGACATCGACCATGGAATGACCGACCTGAAGTCCTGTCTCATCCACGTCCCAGCCGCCGTAAAAGGACATGAACTGAAGGTCGCCCAAGGCGGCCCTGACTTTGTCGGAATCCAGACTGTCGGCCTTCTCAACCGCCAATACGTAGGCCAGGACCTGGGCGCCGGCCTCTGCGGCGTGGTAATCAGGGAGGATTTCCTTGCCGAGGGCTTTCTTGAAGAGGCTGACAAATCCATCCTGGTCCGGTCCGATCCAGGGCTGCCCAACCTTTTTGGCCTCTTCCTCCGAATACTTGACGCCGTATTCCCAGTGGGACGGCCCCATGACCCCTTCGGCCATGGAAGTCAATGCCTTATAGAAGGCCGGAAGGGTTGCGGCTGCGATCAGGGAAAGGGCGTTGGCGTTGATATCCAGATCCGCCATCTGGCGGTTGAAGAGCTGCCCGTCTTCGAAATGTCCGCCGCCCAGGATGAAATCAGGCTTTGATGCTTTGAGTGCGGAAAGGAGCGGAGTCAGGTCCGTCACCCCTTTAGGGTAGGTCCTCTTGAAGACGATTGAAAACCCGAGTTCCTTGGCATGTTTTTCAGCCCCCTCCATGACCATTCTCGCAAACTCGGAATCTTCATAGGCGAGGGCGACGTTCTTGGCCTGAGGATCGATGGTGTGGATCATATCCAGGGTGCCCCGGTGGTAATTGGTGGCGGGGCCGATCGTCTGAACGATGTACTTGAATCCCTGCTGGAAGATTTTGTTGTTCGCCCCGCCGTGATCCATATAGAGCATTTGGCGGCTCTCTGCAATGGGGGCCCCGCGAAGCGTCAGCCCGGAACTGTAAGGGGCGAAGACCACGTTGACCTTGTTTACGGTGATCAGCCGGCCGATCAGACTCGTCACGGCCTCTTTTTTGGACTCACAGTCATAGTACTTATACTCAAGGGGAACCTTTTTCCCTTGAATCATGACCCCCCCATGAGTTTTGTTCACCCATTCGATGCAGGCCTTGATGCCCCCAAGTGCCTGTTCTCCCGCCTTGGCGTATTTCCCCGACAGGCAGGCCGGATGGCCGATGACGACCTTGGATGCGGCGATGGCATCGGACACCGCAAAAATCGCCAGCACAGACACGATACAGACGACTCCCTTGAAGTTTTTGAATTGCATAGCAACCCCCTTTCTCATCCTTCCAGGAATGAAGTGAAGTTCTTTCAGGACACCGTGAATCGACCTAGCGCCATGTGTCTCCGAAATAGAATGACTATCTCGGGTCTTCAGTCTCGATATATTGGTATTAGGAGACTTTTACGCATGTATTGGATCCGAGTTTCCTTAGCGAAACATGGTCCGGGCGGTAAAGCGTTCGATGCTGACCGCAAGATTTCGGCAAAGGGAAAGAAAGGTCTTAGAGATTTCAGGATGTTTGGTCTTTGTGGATGATTGCAATACCACGACATTGGATTCGCGAAGCCATTTTTGGGAAAAGATCAGAACACCATGAGTCTTCTGTGGCTTCCATGGTATGATTGTTTACGTTTTGATCTTTGAGTGGGACTGAAAAATTTTTTATAAAAACAGGTGGAGATGGAAACGTAATATTCAGGGTCTGATTCTCGAGCAATAAGAAAACCAAGGCGCAGACAATCGACAGGAAAACAACGGCAGTGTCTCTGAAATCGTAACGTCGCATTTTATCTCAAGATATGGGGCAATTACAAGTTTATTCTATAGGTAAAAAGGGATATCGGTCAAGGAAAAACATGAAATTCATTCCAGGCGAACATGATATAGTGTTTCTGGAAGAGGCCTAATCCGGCGGAGCGGGGGATGAGCGAATGCGATGGGGGGAGGTTCAGCCTTTCTTGATAAAAACCGATCTTGAAGAAAAAATCCGCCTCTGCTGCCTCTAAAACCTATGCCTACATCGCGGTCGGTATTCAGAGTGATGTGTTTCGCCACTTCAAGGAGTGGTCTTGCTGATCGTTAAAGCGTCGTTTTTTCCATTGCTTATCCATTGCCTGTTTGGGGTGCCTGTGTTATCCTGACCCCAATTCAAGAGTATTCGATTATTTGGCGATTGACCCTTTAATCCGGGGAACGTTTGATGCCTATTTATGAATATGAATGTTCTTCCTGCACCTTCAGATTTCAGCGTTTGGTGATGCGGCACGACCTTGAGGAGAAAATCGCCTGTCCCGAATGCGGCGGCAAAGAATTAAAAAAGCTGATTTCCCGGGTTGCCTATCATGTATCTGAAAAGGATCGTATTTTGTCTTTCGATCCGGGAAAATCAAAGTCCGACGCCTTTTACCGTGACACGCGCAATATCGGTCTGGAGGCAAAAAAAAGGGCGCAGAAACTCGGGGTGGATCTGGGGGAACAGTTTGAGACAAAGCTGGAGAGACTGAGAACGGACCCCGGAACAGTCATGAAAGACAGCGAATAGCCGAATGTGTGCGTTCATTGGATGAAGCGTCGATAGGGCCTCAAAATAAATTTGCCGGAGATGTCATCATGCCTGAAGCAAACCATGGCCATACGGAGGGCGATGTCGTCCTGATCCACTATCAGGACAAACCCGCCGCCTATGCGCGCATTGAACTCATAGAACCCGATGTAAAAAATAATTGGTACCAGGTCACCCTCCTGTTGCTGACCATTCCTTCCCAGACCGTGACCTGGATTTTGCGCGAAGAATATATAAACGGCGTCCCCTTTACCATGGGAGGTAGACCGGTAAGACTGGGGGAGGTTAAAAGGGCTCTCCCTAAGGACGAGAGGAAAGCGGAAAAGGGGACCACCGAAGGGAAGACGCTTGAAAAGTCCGCCAAGGTGATTCCCTTGAAAAGACCGAGCTGACCTGAAGGGATTCGGATTTCCGTCCGTCGATCACCTGTTCTGTCGGCTGCAGTGATGACTCTTTCCCAAAGTATCTAAGCGTCCGCTCATACCCGATGTCCTGGTATTGCAAAGTCATCGGAAAAATTATTAGACACCCGTCACGCTCCGGTTGCTTTTTTCATCTCACATACCTGTTTTCCATTTGATTGCTATGAAATCACTCTATGTCCTAATGATACGACTGGTCTTATCTCTGCTCCTGGCCTATTTTATTTGCCGGTTTTTTTTCCCGGGCAGATCCATCTTTGGTGTCCTCGGCCTGGCGGTCGTCATGTGCGCCTTGGCCTATTTGTTTCAATATACAAGAAAAAGAGACAAGGGGGAAAAGGATGAAAACTAAGAGATACGTTTTTTCCTTTGAAGAAGGAAACCCAA
>CAYNYM010000413.1:0-3832 GCA_964401325.1 uncultured Desulfobacteraceae bacterium
AAGAGCCGACTGAGAGGAAACAAGACCTGGCAAAAGAAGCTGGAGTCAGTCAATTCACAAATCAAGATGTGACCCCATGACCTTGGACGGACACCTGTTATTGGAAACTTGGGGTCCCGGTGGGCAAGGCCTGGCACATTCAAAAAAATAAATAAAAGGCCAAACGCAAGTAACGCGGTCCAGATGGTCTCACATCATGAAGGAGCCATGAGGGTGCTTAGAATCTCATCCAACCGATTGGCCAAAATTGAGAAATGCCCTTCGTTCTCATAAAAGCGACTACGACACCGGGGAATGGTGCTGACATGAATCGTCCCATGCCGGGGGGAACAATCGTATCCTCCATGCCGTGCCAGAGATGGACGGATATCGTGATATCTTCAGGCCGAAAGTCCCATGGGCGGCTGTAAAGGATCAGATCATGGAGGGGGCCGGAAAATCCCTGTCGAACCGATTCACGGAAGGAGGCGGCCAGGATGCACGCCGTCTCTCCCTGATTGAGAAAGATCCTGTCCGCGCCCTTGACCTTTGCGGCGAGGCGGCGAACAAGATATTCCGGATGATATCGCAGCATGGAGGCCGTTATTCTGAAGACAAGGGCCGTCAAACGGGGTGATCTTGCTGCGAGATGCAATCCGAGTCGGTTCTTCAGGATCATCCCGTCCATGGCATGTGGCGCATCCAAAGGGCACAAACCGCCTACGATGCCGACCGATATCAGCCTTTCGGGGATCTTGCGGGCACATGCGGCGGCATAGGGCCCACCTCCGGAAACCCCCACGACCGAGAACCGCTCGATCCCTAAAACGTCCGCCAGGGCAGTCACATCATCCGGCCAATCCAGGAGGGTCCGGCGCGGCTGATAACAGGAAAGGCCGTAACCGGGGCGGTCCATACCGATGATCCTGATGTGCCGTTTTTCGGCCGCGGCGCCTGCGAATATCGTCTCGAGTCGCGAACCCGGGAAGCCGTGGACGTAGAATACCGGCCTGCCCCTTGGGGGACCGATTTCGAAATACCCCAGGAGCCGTCTATCCTTCATTGAGGTCTGTCGATCCATGGCAGGTGCTCTAACGGGTCATTCGCCTCTGTTGACATCGAGCCCTTAGGTTTAGGCTCTGAATTTGAGGTTCGTGCATCAGGGCTTTGATGATCTCTTTCTCTCTGTTATACTAAAAATACAATTCGATAGAAAAGGGCAAGTTGGGAATTCAATAGCCAATAAGAGTCAGCGGATGTCTTGACGCAGGAAAGGGTCCAAGGGATGCGGATCGCAATCATCGGCGCCGGGGTCTCCGGCCTGGTATCGGCCTATCTGTTATGCCGCGATCATGAAATCGTGGTGTACGAGGCTGAAGACTACATCGGCGGGCATACCCACACGATCGACGTGGAGGTAGAGGGCGCGTCCTACCCTGTAGACACGGGCTTTATTGTCTTCAATGAAAAGACCTATCCTCATTTTGTAAAACTTCTCAGACAATTGGGTGTCCCCTGGCGGCCTTCGAAAATGAGCTTCAGTGTCCGTTGCGAAAAAACGGGCCTGGAGTACAGCCCCACCTCCCCGAACGCCCTGTTCGCCCAACGACGAAATCTGTTTCGCCCGGCCTTTTTGCGTATGCTTCTGGACATCTTCCGATTCCGGAGGGACTCGGAAGAACTGATCCAAAGGGTGGATCCTGAGACGACCCTGAGCGCCTATCTCCGGGCGCGGGGGTATTCCAAATGGTTTGTCCAATATTTCATCATTCCCATGGGTTCGGCCATCTGGTCCGCCGATCCCAATCGTTTTCAAGACTTTCCGGTCCGTTACTTTGCCGCTTTTTTTTACAACCACGGCTTTCTTCAGGTGCGAAATCAGCCCCAATGGCTCGTGATCCAGGGGGGATCGAGACAGTATGTCGAAAAACTCATCCAGCCCTTTCGGGAAAGGATTCGTCTCAAATGCCCTGTTCAATCGATTTCTCGTCCCGGAAACCAGGTGGAAGTGAGGTCTTGTGGCGGCGACAGCGAATTCTTCGATCAATGCGTCATTGCAACCCATAGCGACCAAGCCCTTTCCATGATCGCCGAGCCCTCGGATGCGGAAAGAGATGTCCTGGCCGCCATTCCCTATCAGAAAAACCTGACGGTCCTTCACACCGATGCCGCTCTGATGCCCCGGCACCGGTCCTGCTGGGCGAGTTGGAATGCCATTATCCCCAGGACGTCCCGCCATGCCGTCACGTTGACCTATAACATGAATATCCTGCAGGGCCTTCAGGCGCCCGCGGACTTTTGTGTGACCCTCAACCAGGAACACGCCATCGATCCCGAAAAGACGATTCGGAAGATGACCTACCACCATCCGGCCTATACGGGACGGGGCTTTGCCGCGCAGAAACGGTTCGAGGAGATCAGTGGGAAAGACCGCCTGCATTTTTGCGGGGCCTACTGGGGGTATGGTTTTCACGAAGACGGGGTCAAGAGCGCCCTTGCGGTATGTCGATCCTTTGGTAAGGGGTTGTGACATGAAAAGCTGCATCTACGAAGGCAAGGTGCGCCATCGTCGGATGACACCGGTCGTCAATGCCTTTCAATACAGGCTCTTTATGATGTATCTGGACCTGGCCGAATTGCCTCACGTGTTCGACCTGCATCCTCTCTGGTCCGCACGGCATGTGAACCTGGCCTATTTTAGAAGGCGGGACCACCTTGGGGGGCCTCGAGTTCCCCTCGAGGACGCCGTTCGGGATCTGGTCCAGGACCGATCGGGGGTGCGGCCCAAGGGGCCCATCAGGCTGCTGACCCAGTTGAGGTGTCTCGGGTACTGCTTCAATCCCGTGAGCTTTTACTACTGTTTTAATTCTTCGGACAGCCGTCTTGAGGCCCTCGTGGCCGAGGTGCACAACACGCCGTGGCTCGAGGAGCATTGCTATGTGTTCGGGGACGCCATGAACGTGCACCCCTCAGCGGGCTGGAGACAATACCGCTTTGACAAGGCCTTTCATGTGTCGCCCTTCATGGAAATGGGTATTCGCTATGACTGGCGCTTTCAGGTGCCGGGGGAAGCAGTCCATGTGCACATGAATCTCCATGCCGGAGATACCAAACGGTTCGACGCGACCCTTGAACTCAGGAGGGTGCCCATCACGAGGGGTTCGCTCACGCGTGTGCTGCTGATCTATCCCCTGATGACCTGGAAGGTCACGGCCATGATCTACCGACAGGCCCTGAGGCTCAAATGGAAGGGGGCATCCGTACATGCACATCCCAAGACAGGGCCCACGAGCAAAGTGGAGACATCATGAAGGCAAGCATACAACCCTTGGAAAAGAATTATTCGGGAAGATCAGCGTCCAGCCTTTTTCACGAAACGGCTGTAAAGATCTTCTTTTCCATCATGAAAGGGCTGAAAAAGGGCCGGATCCATTTCAGGGACGGTACGTTTCGCATGTCCTTCGGTCAATGGACGAAAAACGATCCTCTCGAGGTTACGGTGACCGTCCGGCATCCCGGCTTTTATAAACGGATCGTTTTCGGCGGAAGCGTGGGAGCGGGTGAGGCCTACATGGGGGGGCTCTGGGAGACGGACGACCTGACCGGGCTCATCCGGCTCATTCTTCTCAATCGTGACGTGTTTGAGGGCATGGAGGGGCGGTGGACCCGGTTTTCCGCCCCGGCTTACAAGCTATTCCATGCCTTGCGCAGGGTCACCAGGGGAGGCAGCCGGGACAATATTTCCGCCCACTATGATCTTGGAAACGACTTTTACAAACTTTTCCTGGATGAGACTCTGACCTATTCTGCGGGTTCTTTGAAAAACAAGACAATACCCTGAAGGAGGCCTCCC
>CAYNYM010000414.1:0-481 GCA_964401325.1 uncultured Desulfobacteraceae bacterium
CAATAGGCAGACAGGTCTTGACCGGCCATTGGATGGGCGCCAGGTGGGAATAGGCGCGCTCCCCGGTAGAATAAGACCACCAGGCCATGTCGATACCCTGCCAGAGGACCACACAGAGGGCTATGAAAAGAAAAGGAAAGCTCAAGAGTTCGACCATGGCCTTCCTTTTCGGTGAAAAATTCCTGAAAAAGATGTCCAGCCGCACGTGCATGTCATGGCGCAAGGCATAGGCCCCGGCGATCATGGCGATACCGGTGAATATCATGCCGTTGATGTCCCATGCCCAGGACGTGGGATTGTTGAACACATATCTCATCATGACTTCGAAATCCTGGATGGCGATCAGGACGAGCAGGAAGTAGCACAGAAAGGTGCCGATCTTGTGATTGACGTTATCTATAACGTCGAATATTCGGATAGCTTTAGACATGGTTGTGTCTCCCGGGGACAAACGCATGGAGCGCTGCCATGACGGCAGGGC
>CAYNYM010000414.1:491-3829 GCA_964401325.1 uncultured Desulfobacteraceae bacterium
ATCGAATATTCTGATGGCTTTAGACATGAGTAATTACTCCCGAGAACGAACGCATGGAGCGTCGTCATGACGGCAAGGCATTGAAGGTTCACCGTTTAGAGGTTCAGGGTTCAACCCGGCGATGAGAGCCTGCCGGGTTGAATCCTTGTATTATTTCAAGAGCCCCTTGCTCTTCAGGTAATCCTCGATCATCTTGATGGCCGCGGCGCTGTTTTTGTCTTCCTTGGCCGCCTTGTCCCAGACCTTGATGGAGGCTTCCCTGAATTTCTGTTGTTCTTCCGGGCTCAGGGTGATCACCTCGATTCCATAGGCCTTTGCCGCATCGAGCCCCTGCTGACAGACCTCCATGGATTTTTTGTGCTGGGGGAGGATATTGTCACGAAAGGCCTTCATGTAGGCCGCCTGAAGTTCCGGGGACAATTTTTTCCAGGCCCGCATGCTCACGATCCAGTCGAAGTTGACAGGATTGATCATGGAAGGCATCATCACATATTTGACAACCTCCTTGAGTTTGATGGTCTCCAGTTCCGCCCATCCGAAAAAGACACCGTCAATGGTTCCCAGTTTCAGGCCCATGTAAACTTCGCCCGGATCAAACCATACGGGCTGACCGCCCAGGGCCTCGACCAGATGGGCCAGGGGGCCCTCGGTCCAGATTTTTTTGCCTTTGATGTCTTCGATCTTGCGTACGGGGAACTTGGACAAAAGGCTGACGGGACCGAAGGGAAGGGGCCCCACATAGTAGATACCCTTCTTGGCATACATCTTTCGCATAAACTCATCGAACCCGAAGTCGTACCAGAATTCATTGAGCTGCTCGTAACCGTCGATACCATAGGGTAGCCCGAAGGCCACGAGGCCGGCCGGTTCCACCATCATGGAGACCATGATGGCCGCGTCATAGACCCCTCTCGAGATGCCGGGCACCATCTCCTCCGCGGGAATGAGCTGACCGCATTGGTACAGAGTGGTTTCGAGTCTGCCCTTCAGTGCCTTGTTGGTGGCCTCCACGACGCTCTTGGCCTGGACGCTGGTCGAGGCATCTTCCGGAGCGAAGAGCGATTGGGCCTTCCATTGGATGACTTTGGCCTGTGCCGGGCCGGTTACTCCCATTGCGAGAACTAGTAGAAATACTGAAACGGCAAAGACTGATACTCTTTTCTTCATTTGCTCCCTCCTCTTAAAGTTTTTTCCCTGCTCGGGGAAAAATGTTGTTCAGTATGACTCCTTCCTTTTGCCTCTTTACCGTGCAGGCATTGGAGGGGTTAAACCCCAATGCTGCAACATCAGGGTAAACACTGCATTCCTGGAAGCGGGAGATCCGGTCATGATCCCGACGCCCCATCAGCCCCTGCTTTGCTATTGGGCGGTCACGCCGCCGTCAATGGTAAATGCGGCCCCCGTGACCCACTTGGATTCGTCGGATGCCAGAAAGAGATCCATGTAAGCCACATCGACGGGTTCTCCAACGCCGATGGGGTGGATGGCCTTCATGCGCTCGACGTATTCCTTTTCAGTTATGCCGTAGCCTGCCGCTTCCCCCTTGGTCATGGAGGTGTGGACGTAGGCCGGGTGTACGGAATTCACGCGGATCTGGTATCCCTTTGCTCCGCAGGAGAGTGCTGCGGATTTTGTGAGTGTGGTTACGGCCCCCTTGGAGGCGCAGTAGGAGAATAGATCCGGTTCGGCCACCAGCCCGTCGATGGAAGACCGGTTGACGATTGAACAGCGCTCTCCATTGTCTTTCATGGTCAAAACGGCGTGTTTGGTGCCCAGAAAGACACCCATGGCATTTACGGCCATGGTGGTGTTCCAGTCCTCCAGGGTCGTGTTCTCGATGTCGGCGATACGGGAGATCCCGGCGTTGTTGACGAGGATGTTGAGTTTTCCGTATCGCTCCACGGTCTTCGTCATCACGGACTGCCAGTTCTCTTCGCTGGTCACGTCAAGGCGCATGTAAACCGCCTCGTCACCGATTTCTTTGATCTCTTGGGCGACTTGAATCCCTTTTTCCTCGTTGATATCCGCTACGACCACTTTTGCCCCTTCGCGTGCAAAAAGCCGGGCCGTGGCCCGACCCATACCCTCGGCACTGCCGGACACGATGGCGACTTTACCTTGGAGTCTCCCCTTCCCGGTGTTTTTTACCTCTACGCCATCTTCAACCATCCCTTGCTCCTTTCTCCGAGTTTTTTTCAGGACCTTGCGGATCGGGCCCTTCATGTCTCCGGTTTTTCGGGGGTTGCTCCGACCGTAAGATCCTTCTACGGGATCGAGAATCGAAGGCCTACTGATCCTCTATAATACCAATGGCATGATAAGATCGCTCCTGTCAATTATACGAAAGTAGCATTTTTCAAAACCAGGGGGACAGTCTGGGTAGGGTGGGGATGAGGCATGCGGGTCCGCAGGTGCGGATTTTGAGGGCATCCCATGGGGGGCGGGGCGGGCCGTGATTCAGATGATATTCAAACGGGTAAGCGTCTTGTGGATCAGGGCTGTTCGACTGTTTACGTCCATTTTTTTGCAAATGTTCTGGAGATGCTTTTTGACCGTGGTTTCGCTGATGAAAAGACGTCCTGCTATCTGGGCATTTTTCAGTCCCTCGAAGATATAATGAATGATTTCGGTTTCTCTCTTGGTCAGATGAAAGAGCCTGCCGATCCTCTCTTCATCCAGAGACATTTGCTTGCCGACAGGCTCTGTTCGGATGACAAAGACATTCCTCGGCCCGGAAGCAAGATCCCTTCCCATATATTGCGAATACACGGCATAGCTCTTGGACCGGTTGTTTATGATCCTTTTTTTAGACAGCCGAGGACGTTCGGACGGTAAGTGCTCAAGTGCGTCTTTCATCATCCGGCAATCCCGAAACAAGATATCGGGCACCGATGATTTTGGATTCCTGTTCGAGAATCCATCCCCGTTGAGGTCTTTGCAGAAGACCTCCGCCCTGCGATTCATGAAAAGGACCCTCAAGGACTCGTCACAAACAATCAGACCGCCGGTCGATTGTCCCTCAAAGAGATCGAAAATGAGGCCTTCGATTTCCGCTTTGCTCCTCAGTTCCATGTTTTCAATGGCGAGCGTGAGATAGGGACACACTGCACTCAAGACCCTCTTTTCTTCTTTGGAAAACTTTCTTGGACCCTGCGGTCTGAACAGCCCGATATACCCCATCACACGGTCTTCGGATTTCAGAAACGCGCCCAATTCCCAGGAGATTTGCTGGGGGCGGTAGAAGTCATTGTAAAATTCACTGGAGAGAAAGGTGGGATATTCAACGAGTTCCCGGAGATCTACCACATCTTTGTGGGGGAAGGGCCCTGAAAGGAGTC
>CAYNYM010000415.1:0-3828 GCA_964401325.1 uncultured Desulfobacteraceae bacterium
GACGTGATGAAGGAATCGGCCCAGGCCGCCCTGACCTACCTGAGATCCAAGGCCGCGGATCTGGGAATATCCGAAGATTTCTTCAGTGGGCACGACCTGCATATCCATGTCCCCGCAGGGGCTATTCCAAAGGACGGCCCCTCAGCCGGCGTGACCATGTTGACGGCCCTGGCCTCGCTCCTGACCTGCAGGCCGATCAAGCCTGACCTGGCCATGACCGGGGAGGTAACGCTTCGCGGGTCGGTGCTTCCGGTCGGAGGGATCAAGGAAAAGATCCTGGCGGCCAGGCGAAACGGCATCAAGGAGGTGATTCTCCCCAAGAAAAACAAGAACGACCTGGAAGAAATTCCGGAAAAATTCAAAAAGGACCTGGACTTTCATCTGGTCGCTCAGATGGACGAAGTCCTCAAGCTGGCCCTTGAAAAGCCGGTGGGAAGGACCTGTAACTAGGGCCCGGAAACTTTCCCGGGTTGATAGAGGTCATCTCGGATGCCATCGGACAGCCCTAAAGGCTGTCCGATCTATTGGCCCATGTGGAAAAGGCATACCCTGGTCGTGAACAGGCCCTTGAACATCTGGATCGTTGATGACGATAAGACCCTGAAGAGAGATAGGATCCGGGCGGAAAGGGCGTTGGGAATCTCACCTTCCACCCTCAGACCCAGGGAGATGCCTATGAAAACGCCCTGATGCAGGCCGTCAAAAATGCACCACATGGTTCACTTTGACCCGTCCAAATTGACCCGCCCTCTTTGCCTCCCCCTTCCTTTCAATTCAAATAACCATTCATTATCAAATAGTTAGACAAAAACAAGCACCTCGCCCCAAAATGGCATATATTTTGCTTAATTTTATATTTGCAAAATTTATTCAAAATCATTGCCACCGGCATCTTCCCCGCCATGGGCGGAAAGCTCCTGGGCGGCGTCATGAAGGTTTGAATCTCAAAATTTGACCCCGGTCTTTTCGGGAGGTGGAGCCTTGACATATACCCTTGACCAGGAACAGCTTGACCACTTGGACAAAGTGCTTCAGGGGGATTTTTCGGATCTCGGAGTTCATTGCGTCTCGCTTATCGATATGGCCGGAAACATTATTGCAAATGTGGATAACGGTCAAATGGCACATGACATCTATTCCCTGGCCGCCCTGGCAGCCGGTAACTTCGGGGCGGTAAGTTCCATGGCCAAGATCATCGGAGAGGATGAATTCTCACTGCTCTTTCATAAGGGAGAAAAGGAGAGCATCCATTTCAGCAAAATCATGACGGATTTCCTGTTGATAACGATTTTCGGCAAGGACACCTCCTTGGGCTTCTTGAGACTGAAGGTGGCGGAGGCGACCACAAAGATCGAGACAATCCTTGGGCCTTCCTACGCCCCGTGAAGGATCCCGAACAGGGCATGAAGCCGACACGCACAACGATTGCAGAAGAGATCCGGAGACGGGGAATGTTTTCATGGCCTTTATCAATCTGAAGAAAAAAGAGGTCCAGGCGAAGATCGTCTACTATGGTCCCGGAAGAGGCGGGAAGACCACCAACCTCGAATACATCTACAATAAATTCAATCATCGCATCAAAACGGAGATGGTGACGATCAAGACCCATGGGGATCGCACATTGTTCTTCGATTTTCTTCCCTTTGATATTGGAAAAATAAAGGGTTACGATGTGAAAATTCAGCTCTACACAGTGCCCGGCCAGGTCAAATACAATGCTACCCGAAAACTGGTCTTGAGGGGCGTGGACGGTGTCGTCTTTGTGGCCGACTCCATGGTGGTCCGAAGAAAGGAGAACCTCCTTTCTCTCAAGAACCTCCAGGAAAACCTTTCCGTCTATAAAAAGAGTATCTTCAGGATACCCCTTGTCCTGCAATATAATAAAAAAGACCTCCTTAACCAGGATATTCCGCTTCTTTCCAGAGAAAGACTCGAGAAGGACTTGAATGCCCGATTAAAAGTCCCGGCCTTTGACGCCAGCGCCGTCTCAGGGCCGAACGTGGTGGAGACCCTGAAGAAGATCATTATGCTGACCATGATGTCCCTGCAAAAAGAATTGCGATAGGAGGCTAAAATTGCCTGAATCCAAGGAAAACAGTGTCACCAAAGAGCTGGAAGACCGCCTAAATCATTTTTTCTCGGATAATGAAAAAGGCCTCGATTTCACAAAGACAGAAGATGATCCAAGGACCGCCTTTCTTCAGGAATTAAAGTCACTACTTTTGTCGATAGACTGGGAAATCTCTGATGACACCATCACCCGGTTCACCGACACGGCCTCCAACATGGGACAGGCCTTCAGGGACGACAAAGAACTGCGCGTTTTTCTCCAAATTCTCGAAGCGATCGCCAAGTACATTAAGAGGCACAAGGCCAAGTCCCACCCAGGGGCCATGGGCGTCCTTAAATCGGCCTATTACGCCCTGGAAAAAACTGCCGTCGAAAAGCACATCACAAAGGATGAAAAAAAACAACTCCTTCTGGAGGAGGTAAAAAATTTCAAGAATTTCAAGAAACAGATCACCATATGGCGACTGAGGAAAGACCCCGGCAGGGAAGGGCCATTATCCAATGAGAGATTTCCCACCCCGAAAGAGAAACCACCGCTCAGGCCCCTCATAAAAGAGGTCCCCGTATCGAGAGAAAGGACTCGGGGTATCGACAAAGGCCCCACCATGCCGTCGCATGAAGCCTTTGCCCGTGCCTTGGAGGAAATCAAGGAACTCATAGGACAAGAATTTCGGTCGCTCCGGGCGGAGTTGGCCCGCTGGAGGCAAACAGATGCTCAGGGCCCCTCCTGATCGAGGTTGGCATCCGTTTGAAGAGGGCGAACGTGCGGCCTGCCCGCCAGGGCGTGCAAAAGGATAGGAGGCGATTCAATGAACGTTTTATCTGGTGAGATCCCCGGCACTGTCTTCAGGCGTAAGGTAAGAAAGGACATGGGTCAATTCTCTTTCGACGGCCATATGCTCAACGTGCTCCTGGAAATGGACGGCAGGAGAACGGTCCTTGACGTTGCGGAAAAGACAGGTCTGGGCCTTGCAGAGATCAGGGAAATCCTTGTCAAGCTCCTGGACCTGAAACTGATCGAGCCGGTGCAGACCACCGTCAAATTGCTGGACAGGGATTTCTTGGCTACCTTGAACGCCGAGTTGTCCCTGGCCGTTGGCCCCATTGCAGAAGTTCTGGTGGAGGACGCCGTCGCAGATCTGGGTCTCAAACCATCTCGGATTCCCAGTCAAAGGGCGGCTGAATTGGTCGAACTTCTTTCCCGTGAAATTCAGCGTGATGAGAAGAAAGCCGATTTCACACAGCATATGATCAACAAAATCAAAGAAAAGGCCTACTGATAGATCTGTCGGTAAGAGACCACGCAGGATCATGCGAGCCGAAGAGAAAGGGGGCGGAAATACCGGATTTGAACCTCGGGTTTGGCATAATCAACGGGAAGGTATATGGGAAAATTTTGAGCAAGGAGCAGGCTATGATAATCATTTGTGAGGAGTGTGGGAAGAAATATCAAATCGACCCGGCAAAGATAACAGGGCTAGAGGCGAAAGCGAAGTGTCAGGCCTGTGGGCATGTGATTACGGTATCCAAGCCGAAGCCGCAAGCAACTGAGAATGTAGCAAATCCTCCGTTCTCGCAGGAACCGGTTGTGGAAAGGGAACCCCCGAGTGAGACCTCGCAAGGCGACGATGCGGCCCAGAAGACCCAGAGGATGAAGTCGCTGAAGGTTACCGATTCAAAGGGAAAAGGCATGGGGTTAAGGAGCAAGATCTTTATTCTTTTCTTCTTTATTCCCATTGTTCTGATTGTCACCGCCGG
>CAYNYM010000416.1:0-3826 GCA_964401325.1 uncultured Desulfobacteraceae bacterium
TCATCATCGTTGAAACAGGGGATACGGACCTGAGCGGGTGCCGGTTCAAGAATTGCAAACTCATGCTTAGGGGGAATGCCTTTAAAGTCGGAAAACTCATAGAACTTTTTTCGAAAAAAGGCCCCATGAAGGTTCTGGATGTCGATGAACCGTTGTTTGAAAGGCGGGGTGACGGGTAAGACGTCTTTAGACCGCGATTGTCTTGATGCCTCACATTGCGGATCATCAATGGGTGCGACATTTTTCCGGTGAAAAGAACATTATTATTCATTTTTTTGTAGAAGAGGAGGTGTGTTCTGGCTAATTTTTTATTTGTATTGAGCAGGGACGAAAATGTAGCGGCGACCCGGTGCTTTCAATTTGCCAAGATCGCCCATTCAAAGGGACACCAGGTTGATGTGTTTATGGTCGATGCCGGAGTCCGATGGGCGGATTCAAGCAGGGATTTTGATCAAAAGACCGAAACCGGAGATTGTCCGAACGATTATTTGCCCTATCTTGTGGAGAACAACGTCCCGATCGGGGTCTGAATCCCCTGTGCCAATAATCGTCAGGTTGACGAGGCAAAGTTTTTCTCTAACATGGTTCTGGACGGCGGCCCTCATCTCATCGATTTGGCCGCTGAGGCGAAGGTCTTTAATTTTTAAACAAGACCCCAGTCGGTGATCATTGAAAAATGCCCCGGTTCAGATGTTTCGTCCCGGGGCATTGCTTTCAATTTTGTGATGGCATGTTCCTATTGCGAGTCTTGAAAAAAGGAGGATGAATGATGAGTCAAGGACATGAAAGATCTGTTTTTTATTTCAGGGAAAAGGGTCCGGTCAATACGGACAAGACCCTCGATATCGCCCTGGCCTGCTGTGAAGAAAAAAAAACCAGGAAGATCGTCGTGGCTTCTTCATCAGGTGATACGGCCCTGAAACTTCGAGAAAAGGCCCCGAAATCGGTGGAAATCATTGCCGTTACCTACGGGGCCGGGAGTCGATTCAAAACGGAGGTGGAACGGTTTGAAAAAAACCGTGATGCCCTGGTGGAAAAAGGGGTTCGAATTGTCCGCGGCATTCTTGCCTTGAGCGGCGTTGAGCGGAGCTTTGAAAACAGGTATAAAAGCGGTTTTATGCCCCTGAATGTTGTCGCCGATACCCTGAGAATATTCTCACAGGGGATCAAGGTCTGTGTTGAAATCGCGATTATGGCGGCCGAACATGGGTTTATTACGCCGGATGAAGAAGTCGTGATTGTCGCCGGCAGCGGACACGGTGCCGACACCGGCGTCTTGATGAAACCCGCCTTTGCTGCGAACATGTTCGACATAAAGATCAAGGCCCTGCTGTGCATGCCCGTGTGAGAAGAACACATAGAGGATTCGCATAAAGACATGGGCAGTGAAAAGCCAAGGGGCGGACTTTGATTTATTTATTCCCTGATCTGTCTTTTGCAACCATCCCGTTGATATCCCATCGTTTCCAAAAACCGCCCTGGCAATAAGAATCCCGCAATAGACTGTCGCATGTAAACTCAACGGATCCTGTTGATCCTTGCCTGCCCCGCCTCAGCGGGGTTTATCCTGTCAAGAATTATTGAAAGGATTTAACCGCGTCTTCCGATGGCATAATTCCCCTGGTCGTTTCTAAACGGCATGACCAGGATCCTCGGGAGTGTGACTCGGCTATCGTCCCTGAACTGCCTGAGTCCGATGGTCATCCCTTCATGCCCGTCGGTGGGTTGGGCCTTATAGGTGGCGAATAGACGGTCCCACCAGGAAAGGTTGAAACCGAAGTTGCTGTTGGTCTCCCTTGGATACACGGAGTGATGCACCCGGTGCATGTCCGGCGTGACTAGGATGAGCCGCACGATACGGTCGATTTCGAGGGGGAGGCGCACATTGCCGTGGTTGAACATGGCCGTGGCGTTCAAAATGACTTCAAAGGCGACTACTGCGGCGGGTGGAGGCCCAATGACCGCCACGGCCGATAGCTTGATGAGCATAGAGACCAGGATTTCAAGGGGATGGAAACGGAGGCCCGTGGTTACGTCGATGTCCATATCGGCATGATGCACCATGTGCAGACGCCACAAAAGCGGTACTGCATGAAACATGAGGTGCTGCAGATAGATGATGAAATCGAGAAACACAATGGCTGCAATAAAGGCGAGCCAGTAGGGCACATCAAGGCTGTTCAAAAGGCCCCAATGGGCTTCCTGGGCCCTCAGGGACAATCCCAGGACAAGGACGGGGAACAAGAACCTGACCAGCAGGGGGTTGATCACCGTGATGGTCAGGTTTCGACCCCACCGCCTCGCCTTCGAGGTGGTCAGTTTTCGGCGAGGCGCCAGAATTTCCCACAGGGCCATAATCACAAAAACCGCCAGAAAAAGGCTCAGTCTGATGGTTGTTTCGTTCATCATGCTGCAATCTCCCTCAGAATTTAGAGAAGAACTATCCGTTTGGCTTTCTGAAAAAAGATTGTCTCGACTCATCCGCAGTGAAATGTTTTTCAAAAAGCCAAACAGTTGGAAAAAAATAACGGCTTGCGAACCCGGGTCAAAGAACCATTTTGTAACGTTCTTCTGTAAGATTTACACCCCAAATGCTGTGGGTTTTTTCTTCAGTTTTCGTGAATCCCGCCGATTGGTAGAGGTGTGTCGCAGCGTCCAAGAAACTTACTGTCCAGAGGAAGACGGATGCATACCCACACATTTTAGAGAATTCGACGGCCTCCCGCACCAGTTTTTTGCCCAGACCCAGGCCCCTGGCATCGGGATGAACGAGCAACCATCGAAGCTGCGCCGTGTCATTCGAGGCCTGGACAACGGCGACCGTCCCAAGGATTCTTTCCTCCCTTTCAGCAATCCAGATGCGATTCCGATCACCGCGGGAAAGCGCGAAGTCGGAAAGGGGGATGGCGACATAGGGCTCGAAAGTATGATCGAAGCCATACTCCTCGGCGTAGAGTGTGCCGTGAAGGGTGATGATGGATCCGATATCCCCGGGTTTGAAATGGTTTCTGATTTGAAAGACTTGCAATTCATTCATCGGGCAACCATGACGGTTCCCGCGCCGATCATTATGGCAACAGTGGCGCGATTGATATGTCCCACCGTCCGGCGACTGGATATCCATGGCCGGGCCTTTCTGGAAAATGTGATGTATGAGGAGGGCTTAGGTTCTTATTGGTTACTCAGAAAAACCACATCCTTTCCTGCAAAAAGGGATCTTCAACGTAAATTCGTTACCGCCCTTCACTGATCGCGAGTCGAATGCCGAGGCCGATCAGCACGGTCCCGGCCAGCCACTGTTGTCCCTTCTTGAAGACCGGATTTCGCGTGAACCACTCGGACATGGCCCCTCCTGTCACGGCGATGAAAAGGTCCATTGAGAGTGCAGTCAAAAGCAAAATGCAACCAAGTATAAACATCTGAAGACCCGGGTGCCCTTGAAAAGGATCGACGAACTGAGGGAGAAAGGACAAATAGAAGAGGGCGGTTTTTGGGTTCAAAATTTCGGTGATGACACCCTGGCCGTACACTCGAAATTTATCCGATTTTGGCGGCGGGGCTTGCGGATCGCGTTCATTTTTCCCAGACAGGAACATCTGCATTCCAAGGTACAAAAGGTATGCTGCGCCAAGATATTTGACGATCATGTAGATCAGGGGTGAGCACACAAAAACAACGGAAAGACCCATGCTGGCAGCAATGGTATGGAGCAGAAGTCCGGTTGCAAGTCCGAGGGCTGAAAAACATCCGGCGGAGCGGCCCTGTCCAATACTTCTTGACATGACATAGGCCATTGACGGGCCGGGGCACAGGGTGATGGCAACCG
>CAYNYM010000417.1:0-386 GCA_964401325.1 uncultured Desulfobacteraceae bacterium
ATGAAGGACATGAAGAGCATGAAGGGTTGAAACCTGGATTTCACCTTTTCTTTTTCATGGTGAATAACGCTTTCATTTCCTGAACGTGGCCCTCACGTCCCGCTCGATCTCGAGCTTCCACGAAAAGCCGTCTCCCGAAAGGACCCTCAGGACGGTCCAAGTCTCGCCGTCGATCACGGCCGTGTCCTTGTATCCGGGGTCGGGAACGTCCGCGTCTCTCACCTCAAGGGTGGCCGAGATCCTGGTGCCCAGGGGCTTCCAGGCCGGGTCTTCGAGGTTGGCCCCGTAGGAGACACCGGCCCGGATGGTTGCGGCCTCGCCCCCGTCGGGCGTGTAGGTGATCTCCTTTCCCAGGAGCGAGAAGATCCGGTCAATGGCGCCGCTCA
>CAYNYM010000417.1:501-1769 GCA_964401325.1 uncultured Desulfobacteraceae bacterium
TGTGAAGATCGATCCCCCGGCCGAACTTGCGTGCCTCCTGCTTGGCGTAGAGCTCAAGGCCCAGGGTGTTGGCCGTCTCGATGAAGTCGGCCGGCGCCATCAGGGTCTCGAAAGTGCTCATGGTGCCCACGGGAAAGGCGTGGGCCTCGTCGTCGGCGATGAACTTGCGGACCGTGCCCTCCGCGTCCGGGGCCTTCCCGATGTACTCCTCGAACAGGACCCCGCCGTAGAGAAACCCCTTTCGCGGGTCCCCGCCCAGGCGGTCCGCCGCCGCCTCCCAGTTCTTGTAGGTCTCCTCCACCTTGGGGTGCGAGATCAGGGACTCGAAAAAGCCCTGGGAGCAGAGGGCCCGGACCCCGGAGAAGACCTCGCCCTTGGCGTTTTCCTCGATGTGGCGGGTCACCGCCATGCACTTGTTGCGGATGTTGGTGGTGTCCGCCGCGAGCGCGAAGCTGATGGTCTTGGCGCTGATCCCGAACTCGGTGTAGAGGTTGTAGAGGGTGGAGCCGTCCGCGTCCAGGATGATGCCCTTGAGGGCCCCCATGCGGAGGTGCTCCAGGGTGATGGCGTGTTTGTTCCGCATGGTCTGGAGGTGGTCGTTCACGGTCTGGGCCAGGGTCTGGAGCTCGGTCTCGGAGCCGAAGGCCCGGATGCCCTCGTATTCCTGGGGCAGGATCACGTCGTCGTGCGGGATGTGGGGAACGGTGAAGGACCGGACCGTTCTCTTCCCCCTCGCGCCCGTGGTGCCGGGAGATCCCGGGGGCAGGGTGGGGAGCAGGTTCAGGACCCCGTTTTTCTCCTCCACGATAATGCTTCGGGTGCGCACCCCGCGGCCCGGCATCAGGTTCAGCTCCCGGACCCGGCCGTAGTTGTTGGGCAGGATGTTGATGGACCGGGTAAGGGACACCATGTTGAAGGCGTCGGTTGCGAATGGATTCAGCATGTCTGTTTCCTCCCTGAAAGGTGGATTAAATGGGTTGAACGAGCAAGACTAGACGTCGATGCGGGCGATGATCCCCAGGGCCTTGAGCTGGGCCAGGGCCGCCGCCTTCTGGTCTTCCGTGGCGCCGTCGGGCCATACCAGGTTCTCGGCAACGATGACGGCATCCCGAACAATGGCCACGCCCTCCGTATCCGCGGCAGAGGCGTCATAGGCGGCAATGACAAATCCCGCCGCGTCTTTTGATCCGTCAACGGCCGAAAAATCGATCTCCACTGCCTTTCTGGAGCCCTCGGTCACCGCAATGGTGAAGATATCGCCCGCTGCG
>CAYNYM010000417.1:1779-2332 GCA_964401325.1 uncultured Desulfobacteraceae bacterium
TGATAAGAAAAAGGGGAAAAATCGTAGCCTGAAGGGCACGGAGATTACATCCCCGCCTCGGCATCGGGCAGGGCCGATCCGTCCGGGGCTGTGACCTTGAAGGTCCCGGCGTCCTCGGCCGCCGCCGTGCACTCGAGTGAATAGGTGCCGATCTGCGTGTCCTTGCCGCCGGCCACCCCTGTGCAGGTCCCGTTTCCGGTGTTGCCGCCGTCCGCCGCCCCGGTGGTGGGAAGTTCCCTTGTGATTTTTCCGAACACCGCTCCGAGCGCCAGGTCCTCCCCTGAGAGCACGGTTACCTGCTCCCGGGAGTAGAGGTTTTCCTGCTCCCATTTCAGGATGTCGTTCAGGCGATCGCTTTCGGTCTGGCTTGCCATGTGCTGCTCTCCTTTCCTGTTTCCGGCCGGAAACGGCCCTTTTTCACAATGGCTGCGTCAAGCTTCGGAATGCCTTGTGCGACGTGCCGCACATGCACGCCTCCGCGTCATTCCTCTCTTTCCTTGCCCTTGTAAAAAAATTCTCGTTTCCGCTCAAAAAACGTCTCTAATAGAGTTGT
>CAYNYM010000417.1:2342-3826 GCA_964401325.1 uncultured Desulfobacteraceae bacterium
CTCCTTTCCTGTTTCCTGTCGGAAACGGATCTTTTCGATTGATCGATCAGCGGTCAGGTGTCAGTTTTCAGCAGAGGGGATTTTTTGAGGAAATTTTGTGCTGATGGCCGATCGCTGAACGCTGAATGCTTTTTACGCCTTCCCGGCCTTCTCCGCGCGATTCCGGGCGTCGGCAAGCAGGGGGTTGACCTCGCCGGTGGAAAGCGGGCTCACCGTCGAGAAGATCTCGTTTCCCTTGCCCTGCTCGGCCCGGGCGTCGAGGATCCGCTTTCGGGCGTCTTCGACCGAGAGGTTCTCCCGGATCAGGGGGGAGGCCATCTCCGGCATGTTCGCCAGGGCGCAGAGGTCCAGAACCCCGTTGACCCGGCCGAGCGCCTCGGCCGTTGCCGCCTCGGAGGCCTCCGCGCGGATCTTGTCCGGGTCCGCGTCCGTTTGGGCCCCTGGCTTGGGCGCAAACCCCAGTTCGCCCAGGGCCGCTTCGGCGTCCAGGCCGGGCGTGGTGATCAGGGCCTCCAATCGGGTTTGAAGCTCGTTTTGGTCCATGTGATTTCCTCCTTTTCTTGTTTTTGAAACCATGTGTTCCATCGCCCGGGAAAAGGGCATGACCCCGTCCGCAAGGCCCGCATCGACGGCCTTGCCGCCTTGAAATATCGCCGCCTCGGTTTCCCGGAAACGGGAAGGGGCCATGCCCCGGTTCCGGGCCACGGTGTCGATAAAGAGCTCGTAGTCCTCATTGACCAGGGCCTGAATCCCGGCATGCGGTCCGGGTCCCAGGGGGGCGTGGGGCGAGAAGTCGACCTTGTGGGCCCCGGCGTAGACATAGGTGTATTTCATGCCCTTTTGGGCGTCGGAACCGCTCTGGTCCACGTGCAGGGACACAACCCCGATGGAACCCGCCTGGCCGGTGCGGGGCAGGAAGATCTGATCCGCTGCGGACGCGATGGCGTAGGCCGCGGAAAAGGCCATCTCGTTTATGACGGCCATGATGGGTTTTTCTCCCCTGGCCTGATAGATCTCGTCCACCAGGTCAAAGAGCCCCGCGCCCTCGCCGCCCGGGCTGTGGATGTTAAAAAGGATGCCCTTTGCCGAGGGGTCCCTTCGCGCGGCCTGGAACCGGCCGCGGATATCTTCGTAGGAGGTAAGCCCGGACAGGGCGTCGAGCCCCATGGCCCTGAACACGAGGGAGTCATAGACCGGGATCACGGCGATGCCGGCATGATCCATCGGGGCCTGATCCCTCCCGGCGGCGGGGCTTGCCATGTCGATGTTCGTCACGGCGCCGCCGGAGGGCGCTTCGAGGCCGATCCTGTCGCCCACGGCCCCCAGGATGACGTTGAGCTTGTCCGGGTGGATCAGGAGCGGGGTGTTGATGATCCGGGTTGCGAACCTGGTGAGCAGGGCCTTTTGAGTCATCTTCTTGTTCTCCGTTAACCGGCTTGATTTCTTGAAAGATGGGTCCGGGGAATCCCCACGGCTTAACCCTT
>CAYNYM010000418.1:0-3821 GCA_964401325.1 uncultured Desulfobacteraceae bacterium
CATGGATACCTGTGGAGAGAATAACCCCGGTCGTATCCGAACCCACATATCCCGCAATATTGGGGAGCAGGACAAATCGAGTATGAGGCTTCAGGCTCTTGAGGTTGAGGGTTTCGACACTTGAAAGGGGCAATCGGCTAAACACGGGGATGAAAGGGGCTGATGCAATAGCGTCCGCAGACACCCCCAAAAGGAAATGACTCATCACCGTATTGCCCACAAGGGTCACGACATACACCCTACGAGGATCGACATGGGCGGTCTCAGTAAGTTCTCCGACAATCTCGTCCATGGTCCGACGGATGAGTTCTTTCATTCTCAAGAGACCGTCAGGCTCCTTCATCGTATGGGATATGCGTGAAATGACATCGGAACCATAGGCCCCCTGACGGTTGTTTCCGGAAACGGAACAGACGATCCGACCTCCTGCCAGATCAACGAGATACCCGGCCACCGTGGTGGTCCCGATGTCCAGGGCGATGCCATAGGCATCCCCACTTGTGTCGCCTCCTTCCAGCGCGATTAACTCACCGGCCACAACCACCGAGGTTACGGAAAAATCGGATGATCTCAATAGGCCGGGAAGGGGCTGAAGGATGCGGGGATCTACGCGGGTACCTTCAGGTAATGGATTCAAGACCCTGTCAAGGTCGGCTGTTTGATCATCGATGGCAGGAGATTTCAACTCATGGTAGGTCTTGCTCACATGGGGTTCGATTTCCAGGAAAGTCTTCATGAAGGCGCCCTTGTCCGGCACAAATCCGCAGTCCTCGCTGTCATCGGATGCCGTTTCCAGCACGACCTGTCCCAGAACCGTTCTTTGACACAGCAAGATATGCCCCTGCCTCAAGTCTTCGGGTGAGAGGAACTTCTCTTCCGCCGGAGTGACATTACTTACGGCACCATGGAGAACCCTGGCTCTGCATTTGCCGCAGACACCGTTTCCCCCGCAAACCGTTTCGACTTCGATACCGGCATCAATGGCGGCCTTTAATAAATTGGTGCCGCGAGGAACGACCACCCGCTTTCCGTGGGGAATAAAAGTCACCTCAACGTCTTCGGGTAACACCGAAACCTTTCCATGTTCCAACTAAACAGCTCCTTGTTCTGGCGACAGTATTTAATGTGCCGCCTCGTGAAATTATCCCGTCCCATAATCAAATCGGAGGCCAAGATACACCGACGGACCCGCGCGACATTACCGGCAGGGCACGTGACTCAGTGGGCCCTTCTGGCCACTCTGGTCACTCGCAACTCTACTCACCTCAATTGCCCAGGGCCCCCATGAATCGCTCTTTGATTTCACGTGCGGAATAAGGGATACGCGGGCTGGCTAGGGTCACCTCCCGGGACACCTTGATTTGAAGGAAATGGGGACCCGGTGCCCTGTATAGGGTCGGCATCACCTCCAATAGTTCACGGCGACTTTCCAGGATTGCCGCACTGAGGTAACCCGAGGCCCAAGCCGCTTCACTCAGGGGAACCCGCGATGAAAGTGTGGGCTGGTTGCCCGTCGTACCGTAGGCCTCATTGTCAAAAACCAGATGGATAAGATTGGCCGGCTTCAACGCACCGATCATGGCCAGGTTGCCGAAACCCATCAGGATATTACCGTCTCCGTCAAAGACAAGCACCCTGCGTTCGGGCCTACCGAGGGCCACCCCGAGGCCCACAGAGGAGGCCAGACCCATGGAACCGAGGAGGTAGAAATTCTCTTTTCGATCCGCACAAAAAAAGGATTCTCGGCTGATGACGCCGTTGGCGTGAATGATCAATTCATCCCCTGAGAGACCTTCTACCACGCATTTTATGGCATCCAGGCGATTCATTGCAGTGCCCCCCTGGTAACCAATAAAAAGTACGGCAATTCATGCCCTTGAAGGTATCGCCGGATTTTTCTGATCGTTCCGGAAAAGATCTCTTCCCGGAACAGGCCATAGGGCAAACGGAACATGCTCAACAGCCCCTCCGTATGTTCCCCCATAACCTGATGTTCCTCCCACCCCGGGTCCTCTGGGCCCCGATAGCTCATGAGGACCAGCGCCGGGATACGGTAAATCATCGGCAAGGAGGCAAAGGCCTCAAGCGAATAACCCAAACCCGAATTTTGCATATAAAGCACAGGGGTTTTCCCGGCCATGAAGGCTCCGGCCGCCAGTCCGAGGGCCACATCCTCCCGGACGGCCCTCACATGAAAAGATGCCTTCCTTTGTGCCAGCAGGTCACAAAGGGGTGTGAAATAGGAGCAGGGCACACCCGTAAAGAAATCAAACCCCGCTTCTTCGAGCAAATTCAGAAACTTCCCAGCCTTCATAAATTGATAAACATTCCTTATAAGTGGCATTGATTCATAATCAACTTTTATACATACCATCAAAAAAAACAAATTGACATATTTTCGCTCTTAATTTAACCCTTATGACAAGGAATCCCCACCTATTAAAATAAGACCCCACCCCGATCTGCAGGGGTGATATTCCGCCAAACAGCAAACCTGAAAGGGCCTTGGTGTGTTTCCAAGGAGACCTTAGAAATTTTGAGCCCTGTAATGTACTCTAACCTTTAAAGATCCGGCTCCTTTAACCCATATTTTGCATATCACCCTGTTCTATATATTATAATTTACAGCTTATGGCTATCCCTGACGCCGCCGCTCTCGATAATGTTCATTCCTGAGGCGCGTTTCATCGAAATTAAGGGAATTGGAGGATATGCATGGTTAAAGGCCTCCAGGGCAAACAATTGCAGGGCGAAATCAATTCAATATGTGATGACGCCGAAGGGAGGTGATAACGACCTGGGGCGGAAACGAGTACCGCACGACTATCAACCCAACGAACCAACATTCGAAAAAGAGAAGGGGGTCTCTATGGCAGATACAAAGCAATTTCCATATCCGGAAGAAGTCGTCCTGCCACCCGAATTGGAGGGATGGGAGGAGATGTATCCACCTCAGCGCCTTTTCAGCAAGGACCGGGAGGAATGGGAAAAGAGGAATTTTTGGTATCACCACGAAATTCATGCGCCAGCCCCGATGTATCCGCTGGACGATATCTTCCAGGAGGCGTGGCAGATTGCACTCTCTCAGTTTACCACAAGGGTATTCTGTATCCCTCCTGCGCAGGGCGTGGCACAAAGGATGCTGGGCGGTTACATGTACATCTGTGCGGTTGAACCTCCCCCTGAAGAAATCATCGGACAAAAGGCTGAATTGTTCGGCAAAAGGGTGCCCTACACCTTTCAGAATTACCTGAAGCAGTTTGAGGTATGGCTCGAGAGGTTTCAAAAACTGGGCAAGGAGATGGAACAACTCTATGTCCCAGAAAAATTGCCACAGT
The DNA here is from genome assembly GCA_964401325.1 of uncultured Desulfobacteraceae bacterium. Classification (GTDB taxonomy): domain Bacteria; phylum Desulfobacterota; class DSM-4660; order Desulfatiglandales; family HGW-15; genus CAYNYM01. Next base: position 3,339 of record CAYNYM010000418.1, read on the forward strand.
TTGTGCCAGAAGAAGAAGTCATTCCCATGCCCAAAGGGACCACCGACGGCCATGAGGTCATCGAAAACTTCAATACCATCATCAGCCAAATCTTCAAGGCCTGGCAGTACCACTTCCAGTATCTGAACCTCGCCTACCTGGCCTACCTGATGTTTGTGGACACATCAAGGAAACTCTTCCCGGGCATCAAAGAGAGCACGATCGGAAAGATGGTTGCCGGCGCCGAGGTCTCCATGTTCCGCCCCGAGGAGGAACTGTGCCGGTTGAGCCGGTTGGCGGCCGCCAAAAACACCGTGAAAGACATCCTCAAGGGAGACGGGCCCGCTGCAGACAAGATCAGTGCCCTGAGCGCGACCGACGACGGCAAGGCCTGGCTCGATGAGATCGACAAGATCAAAGACCCGTGGTTCTTTGTATCCTGCGGCAGCGGTTGGTATCACTCCGAGGGAAGCTGGATCAACAAGATGGACGTGCCCTTCAGTT
>CAYNYM010000419.1:0-3820 GCA_964401325.1 uncultured Desulfobacteraceae bacterium
ACTGATGAGACCGTTCGCCGGGATTGGGAACCGTACGCTTCGACTGTAGAAGACCGGCTGAATATTTTGAAGACCGCTCATGAAGAGGGAATCTATACATGGGTCAGCCTTGAGCCGGTGATAGACCCCGATCAGGCGCTTGCGGTAATACATATGGCGCATCCGTATGTGGATTATTGGAAGGTGGGAAAGCTGAACCACATGAAAAAATACGAGAGCACTGTGGACTGGGGCAAATTTCTCATCGATGTGGAAACCCTTTTAACCAAAATCGGCGCAAAATACTATATAAAAAACGACCTGCGATCCTTTGCCATGAATCAATGATCTCCTCATAGAATCTTTAACTCCACCGCAGCAGGATACAGTTTACATGTCTCAAAAATTAGGCTCCTATTTTTCGACATTTCCCTCGAAAGACAACTGGGATTCAGCAACCTGAGTGCTTGCAGCCTCCTTCCTTTCCTGCGTATACTTCACCGGCAAAGTGAGTAAAAAGGCGATGAGCGGCAACACGAAGACCGTTTTCATGGCCATCGGCACCCCCCAGGTATCTGCAATTGCACCCAGCAGGGTCACACCGATTCCCCCGGCACTGATGGTGAAACCGACCATCATGCCTGAGGCGATTCCCAAGTTCTGTGGGAGGAGAGCTTGGGCCATGACGGTCGTTAGGGCAAAGGTGGAGATCAGGACCATGCCCGCAATGCCCAAAATGACGAAAGACATGAAACCACTGCTGTAGTAGAAAAGGAGAAAGAGAGGGAATGACAACACCAGGGTGCTGGAAAGAAATCTCTTGTGACCCCACCGATCCGCCAGCCGAGCGCCCACCAGCGTACCGGCAGCGCCCGCCAACAGAAAGGTAGAAACAAGTTTCCCTGCATAGAGCGGATTTCCATTCAGATAGTCTATGTAGTAGAAGGGAATGTAGGTCACCAGACCGAATTGTGTCCATGCCCTGATCGTGGCAACACCGACAAGAAGGACGAAGGATACCTTTTGATTCATCGAGAGCGGCGTTTTCAGTCCTTCGTTGGCTTCTTTGTGAGCGGACGCAACGGGATTGGACAGCATGTCCATGTTAAAAAAAAGAAGGCCTGCGATCAAGATCCCCGGTACGAGGAATCCAAGCGTTCCACCAAGGCCGTAGTGCGTCACCAGAAAGAGGGCCACGATCGGCCCTATAGCAATTCCCAGGTTTCCGCCCACGGCAAAGATCGACATCCCAGTGGCCTTCTTGTCCCCGGTAAAAAAATGGGCCGTCTTAAAGCCCTCCGGATGGAAACTGGCAATGCCGAAGCCGCTTAAAATGACGGAAAGTATGATGAGCCAATAATTGGAGAGGAAGCCGGTCAGAGAAAGTCCCAAACAGGCGATGAAAGGGGAGAGGGGAAGCAACCAGCCGATAGGCCGCTTGTCGGACAGGTGTCCAAACGCCGGTTGAATAATGGAAGAGGTGATATTGGTAGCTAAAAGGATGGTCCCGGACATGGTATAGGAGAGATTCAGGGCCTCTTTAAAAAAGGGAAGCAGGGCGGGCAACGCCCCTTGGTTGACATCCGTGACGAAATGGCCCGCGCTGAGCATGGTCAAAACTTTCTTGTTCATCTTCATCTGTAATGATCCTGAATATCTTGATTTTAACTATGATATGCAAATTGGGCGGTGGATTTAGAATGACCACCATGCTTGACACTATTCAATGGCAGTCTATACTATATATCACGATAGGTGATATGAAGCGAATGGAATCTGCGGCCAAGCGATTTGTCGTTTTCAACGATTACCTCCTGGTCGAAATCTATTTCTGAACCAATCTTTTGGGGATCTCTTCACTCCGCTTTTCAACGCGAAGTTGGGCGGCCTCTTTTTATTAGAAGGGAGAATCCACAATGAACATCAATGTCTGTGTAGCCGGGGCCACCGGATGGGTAGGCGCTGATCTTTCGAGAGCCATCCACACCGCCGAGGATCTGAATCTCAGCGGGGCCATTGCGCGAAGCGCCGCCGGCCGGCCATTGGGAGAAGTCCTCGACATCCCCGGGCTGGATCTTGTGGTGAGCGCCACGGCGCAGGAGGCCCTGGCGAAACCCTGCGATGTGTTTGTGGAGTTCAGCACGCCTGAAGCCGCCAAGGCGCACGTGCTTCATGCCCTGGCAGCCGGCGCCCATGTGGTGGTGGGCACCTCCGGTCTAACCGACGACGATTATGCCGAGATCGACCGGGCGGCCGAAGGGGCGGGACGCGGCGTGCTCGCAGCGGGGAACTTCGCCCTGACGGCGGTCCTGTTGCTGAAATTCGCCACCCTGGCGGCCCGCTACATCCCCCAATGGGAGGTGATCGATTATGCCGGTGCGGCCAAGCCCGACGCCCCCAGCGGCACGGCCCGGGAACTGGCCTACAGACTCGGCGAGGTCCGCCGACCGGAGCTGGCGGTGCCGGTAGATCAGACTGTGGGGCCACGGGAAAGCCGGGGCGTCGGGCTGAGCGGCTGTCAGGTGCATTCCGTGCGGCTGCCCGGTTATGTCGCCTCGGTGGAAGCCATCTTCGGTCTCCCGGAAATGCAACTCTCCCTCCGGCATGACGCCGGCACAGGAGTCCAGCCCTATGTCGACGGCACCCTCCTGGCCGTTAGAAAGGTCGCCACCCTGAAGGGGCTCCGGCGCGGGCTGGATGCCATCATGGATTTCTAACAATCATGCATCACGCAGGCCGACATCAAATCAAGGGGTTTTCAATACGAACCCCTCGAATGACCTGACCGTGGTTTAAGTCTTCCGTCCAAAGCTTTGCGCATCGAGCACTTTCTGCCGTCACCACAATGAGCGAATCCCAGAAGAAAATCCGGTTAATAATACTGCAATCAATAGCATCTTTTATAATCTCCGGCGTAACCAGGACAATTTCGAGTCTTTCAAACCGATGCAGTATGTCTTTAGCGATGAGCGCATCTGCCCCGAGTTTTTTTGTTGCGGCCACATAGAATTCCTGCATTACTTGGGTGGATATAACTCCCCGGGAATCATCCTTAAGTGATTTTAATCGTGCGCGGCTTCTTTCCTGTTTCTCGGGGTTACCGCCGTCCATGGCATAGATGAGGATGTTTGTATCAATGAAAATTTTAGACGTCATACAGGTCCTCCCGCTTCCAGGTTTTCCCCTTGGAATCGGTACCAGCTCTATCCATCGCACTGAAACATTCATCCATCCATTCTTCATATTGGGGATTGACGGTTTGTTCCAGCAATTTTCTGATGAGTGCATTTACGGAAGTATTCTGCTTTTGAGCGTAACGCCTTCCGGACCTCAATAGATCTTCATCCATGGAAATGGTTATATTAGGCATCTCACACCTCCCTTCAACATCCACATTATAAGTGGGCACTGATTGTGTGTCAACGTTTGGGTTCATTACCATAAACGGTTCCTCAAAATTCGGCACCCGGGAGAGCGATTCATCCTTCATAAAAATTATTTTGAAATATTGGGGAGATGACATATGATTAAACAAGGCGCTTTATATATGCCCCTTCAATCGACTGCCGAAATTGAAAATCCGAAGTGCATTGTCACCATCGCCCTATCGCGCAAGATCTTCACCCGTCCTCCAGGGGGACGGCCGACCGGACAAGGAGGACTCAAATGGCCACGGCTCTTGCCTATGTGCTCTTTGGAATCGGTTTTGTCTTTTTGATCAAAGGGGCGGGTTTTCTGGTCGAAGGGGCCTCTTCCATTGCCAGGAGGGTGAGGGTCTCCGATCTAGTGATCGGGCTGACCGTGGTGGCCTTCGGCACTTCCACACCCGAGCTTTTCGTCA
>CAYNYM010000420.1:0-3818 GCA_964401325.1 uncultured Desulfobacteraceae bacterium
CCTCAGATAATGGATGACCATATGACCCAGGACCAGGATCAAAAGGCCCAGGCCCAAGATCCGCAAAAGATCGTGCATGTTCAGCACAAGGACATGGTCTACCAGGATCTTTGTGAAAACGGGCAGGATCAGGCCCAATGCCTGCAGGATGATAGATGTTGCGAGAATCTGAAGAAGGGTGCGTACAGCGGCTCGATTATGAAGGAGGTTATCCAGATAGTATTTCCAGACCGAAGGGGACTGGGCAGGCCCTGTCTTGAAACGTGCGTCGGCTTCAAACGTGAGCGCCACACCGGTAAAGTTGTCATTGAACTCTTGAGGGGAAACAACGTGTCTTCCGATGGCGGGATCAACGATCACGATCTTACTCGATGACCAATGCTCCAATACAACAAAATGATTGAATTTCCAATGGATAATTGCAGGAAGAGCGATGTGCTCCAGTTCTTCGATGGAAAGGGAATAGGCCTTGACCCGAAGCCCGAAATGACGGGCTGCATCCGCAATGGCCGCGGCGTTTACCCCGTCCCGACCTCCGCCGCAATAGGCCCGGCACTCGCTGACACGTGTCTTGCGCCCGTGATAGCTTAAAATCATGGCCAGGCAGGCCGCCCCGCATTCCGCCTGGCTCAACTGGAGCATGACCGGAACAGACGAGGTTTTTTTGAAAAAAATCGTTCTGTTGCTGAACAAGGACAAACCTTTGGTCAGAATCCGGTGAATTTTTGACAGAATCATATCCCCTTTCTTAGCGCTCGATCGGATTTACCGAAAAAACGGTCCAGCACGGGCAAAAACGATCCGAGTCGTCGGGTGCCGGCGTCGATACGGACTTCGAATGCGCCCTCGACAGGCAAATCGGAATGCAAGGGGTGCGTATCCGGATCCGGTCGGCAGACGGCAACGGCGGCGGGTTGGGTCGGAAGCGGCATGTGGTGCGTTTTCGGCACATAGCGCTTCCTGATCTCGGCAGGACTCAAGACTTTGGCTTCCAGGATGATCAGGGGTTGGTCAAGCCACTGTCGTTGATCCCGGTGCTTGATCCTCAGGCTTTTCCCGGCGATAAGGTGGGACCGGACATGGGGGGGGAAGAAGGCTGCAAAGCAGGGCCCTTGGCCCTGACAGGAATGGCTCTTGTCTTGCTCGACGAGCATACCTTGTCCGTAAGCAAAAATGGGAACTTCTGCAAAGCACAACCAGACGCCCAAACCGGTCAGCAGCCCGAAAATAACCCAGAGGCAAAGGAAAAACCGGGGCGAGACGAATTTGGGAAGAACTTGATTTTCCTGCTCATGAAGATATTTTTCGACGGCTTGTTTTCGAAAAATAGAGCGGTTTGTCTGTTTCATATGCCGCACCGGTGTCGATGCCAAAGTAAGGCATCCGGGTCCGGAGGACCCGACTTTGGCTTAACCCCAAAGGGGTATAAATGACGTGAACCCGAATATGAAAGGTCAAAGGGCAAGGCCCAAGGGTCACATAAAGGTCAAAAACAAAAAAACCACTTGTTCGAAATCCAACATCCTCAATCTTTTGTCAAGCACATTCTCATGCTATCTCCTGTGTCCATCCGGAATCCGAATAAAAACGGTCTCAATCCATGGCCTGATTTCCACTTGATGCTTGCAATCAAGATAGATGTGGTCATTCCTGATCACCGTCGGGATAGGAGATGTCAGCCCCTTCCAAAAGCAGGTCGGTACGCGACACCTTAACTTAAGTCACCATAAAACGCACGTCGCAGGGAGGAACGGCTGAAGGCGACGCACCAGAACATGCCGTGATGGTGGGGCAGGGGTAAAGGGCTTGCCTTTATTCCACAAAAAAGTTAAAGGGCAGAGGGTCGCTCGTGTTGTGATGGCGCTTTGTTTAGGCGAGCTTGGGGATAACACGGTGTCTCAAACGCCCCCCCCACAGGGCCGTAAGGATTCGTTCATGGCAAATTCTGATATGGATTTAAGTAATGCCGGCATCGGAACGGCCTGGATGGTCGCAGCTTCGCTCTTTTACGGGGCCACGAACATCTCGGCAAAAATGAGTCTCACCTATCTTACCATCTGGCAGACGGCCATGGGCCGTTTTCTTCTGGGGGTGATCCTCATTCCTCTCATAGCCCGCTCCTTCCGTTTGGAACTCCTCGGTCAAAACCGGCGTCTTCTCGTGTTGCGGGGAATCTGTGCGACCGGGGCCTTTCTGTGCATCATCCAGTCCTTCAAGTCTGTCCCCATTTCCGTGACCATGGTCCTGTTCTACCTCTGGCCTGTTTTTTCCTGCCTGTTGAGTCCCTGGGTGGCGGGTGAATCCATATCCTGGAAAGAATGGCCTTTTGTCTTCGGCGCCATTGCCGGTACCGTGATCATCCTGGCGCCGGACAGGGCGGGACCGAGTCTCAACTCGGGGCATTTTTTCGCCCTGGGATCATCCTTCCTGGGCGGCCTCGCCATCATCCTCATCCGTCGTCTGGGCCGCACCAACAATCCCTTTACCATCTATTTCTACTTCTGCATCACAGGGGCCGTCCTTTGCCTCGGTCCTCTCCTGTCGCAGGGCCCGGCCCTCGTGCCCGTATCCGGTACGGCATGGTCGGCGCTCGTAGCCGTTGCCGTCTTTTCAATGGCCGCACAGGTGCTCATGAACCAGGGTATGAAACACCTGAACGCCGCCCAAACAGGTGCCCTGATGATGATCGAAGTCCTCGTGGCCGCGACCTTCGGCGTCGTGTATCTGGGGGAGCCCATCACCCTTCGCCTGCTCTGGGGTTCCGGATTGGTGCTCGGGTGCGGATTAGCCCTTATGGTGAAGTCCGGGAACACCGTCAAAAAATGAACTTTATTATGGGGCTGGACTAGGAGAAGGGTGGGCGAGACTTTTTGAAGGCGTTCGGCGTCCGACTCGAGTCATACGGGCCGTCTCACGCTTTACCATGGCAGAGGAACAGGGGACAATGGCACCCCAATGGGTTGGTTTTTTACAAAAAGTGGTAGTTTTTTTCACAAAATAGTGCTAATTTTTTTCTCATTTCTTTTTGTTTGGGAAGTAAACTTCGCAACTATCTGAAATATCTGCCTGTATTATATTGCTTTGAGGCGGCACGTTTTTTGCTTCATAACTCTTTGAGTTATTCTTTTTATCGAACTGCAAATTTCCCGAAAAGTCCTTAGTCAAAGGGGAAATCCCCGATTGTTGTGAAAATTACTTTTCAAATATTCATCATCGTATGCTGTTGAAGTAAGGAGTCAATTTCATGAGAAAGGTCTTGTTCGCCCTGTTCCTTTTATTTGTTCTCACCGGCACCACACACGCGGCACCGATCATTTATTTCAGCACGGATGAGAATGTCGCGCAGACCTCGTGGGAGACCTATGAAACCGCCTCGGGCTCCAATGCCTACGAGATGTCCTTCGACCATATCGTCGTGGATACCACCCTTCCACTGAGTTCGAGTCTCATGGGCGATGAAGTGATCTTGCCGACAATGGCCATTTCAGACATTATCATCAGCACCGTCACAGTGGGCAGCCTGTCTTATCAAATCCTTACAGCTGCACTGACGCCCATCATCGATACGAATCGAGATCTGGACGGCAGGGTGTATATCAAGGATGATTCAAGCACCGACGAGATGATGGCGGCTACTCTTGGCGGTGGCGGTCTATTGAATATCGCGTCCAACTTCCTGGCCTATTCGAACCCCCAGGGCGACCTGACCAATATCACCGGAGCCAACGGTTACTCCGATGTGATCGACGGGCTGGTCAGCGCCGGGGCGAACGGCCTAAATGTCGACCTCTCCTTTAGCGGCGATTCGGCGTCTGCGC
>CAYNYM010000421.1:0-3796 GCA_964401325.1 uncultured Desulfobacteraceae bacterium
ATTAGTTTCCGAACCCTTCGCTATCCGCGCATTGATCGAAGCAGGGCGCCCAAATCCTTCTCGGCTTCCACAATACATTTCTTCTTTGGAGAATTTCCTGGTTGCTCGCCAGGTTTGCCACCAATACAGGGGGCTCCGTATCCGCATTGAAGGTCGTGCGGCCCTGAAGTCTCGTGACACGAATAAAATCTTCGCCAAAATTCCATCGTTTCAAGGCCTCCTTTGGGTCCATCCCCTCTCGGTGAGGGCGGGTTGAAATAATGGCATCATAACTGTCCACGATCCTAAGGATCCTAAATCCCAGGGGGATATCCGCCCCCTTGAGACCGTCCGGGTATCCGCCGCCGTCAAAGGCCTCGTAATGGTGGCGGACAATCGGCAGGATGGGCATCAACCATTTATTCTTGCTGAGAATTTTTTCGGCCACAAGAGGATGCTTCTAACAAGCCGACGTTCATCTTGGGTCAATGCACCCTTTTTGTGAATCACCTCCAAAGGCATATAAATCATGCCGAGATCGTGAAGTAGCCCGGCAAGATAGTGATTTTTGATCTCTTCCTCGGAGAGTCCGAGTTTTCAGGAAAAAGAAGCGCCCATAGCACCCACACGTTCAGAATGCCCCTTTAGATAGAAGTCCTTTTCTTCAATCAAGGAAACCAAGACCTTGACCAGATCCATGAGATGGTCCCTTTCCTTCCCCCTATCCTCCGGCATCACTTTTTCCACGCTCTCGCAATCCCTCATCCCAGCACCCTCATAGCCAGTTTCCCGACTCCCTGATCCACCAGGGAAAGCTTTCGGGCCAGCCCATATGAAAGGTCCACGTCACGGCCCTCAATGTAAGGACCCCGATCGGTTACAACGGCCCTGACACTCACGCCGGTCTTCGGATTTTTCAGTTCCACATGAGTCCCGAGCGGTAAGTCTCTGTGCGCAATGGTATCCGCATACATATTGAAAAACGCCCCATTGGCCATGGGCCTGCCGTGGTAATTCTTACCATACCAACTCGCGACCACCTCCTGTTTTTGGGGATAGGACGGAAGCTGCACCCTAATCCTTTGTCCGGGCCTGAGCTTTGTGGGATCCTCAATGCCGTTGTCTCTCATGAGGTCATCGACATGCACATGAAAACGTTTAACCGCCAAGTCCCAAAACGTGTCTCCCGGCTTAATGGTGTATTCCTTCCAATGCTCTTTTCCCTGGGCATTTTGGGTCTGAGACGCACCTTCGAGGTTTCCGCTATTACGAAAAATGGTCTCAAACTCCTTCTCACCCTTGACAACTGCACCCTCCCTCAAAAACCAGTGCCCGTTGCGCGACGACCGGGCCACCGCGTCGGGATTCAGGCGGCGAAGGGTTTTCCAATTCGTTTTCATCAGGTCCACGACCTTTGCAATGGTATCTCCCCGTTGAACCTGATAGGGCATGTTTTCGTCCTCCTTTTTGTCTTGCTCCCCCCCAACTCTAAAAAACTTTTTATCAGCAAATTTTGTGCCATGCAGCTTTTTCAACAGCATATCTATCAGTTAACGATATGCGTCGTTTTTGCCCCCGTACCGGCTGATATATCGAGGGATGATTCGTCAAATTGATGACATTTTCCGGGCCGAACTGAACGGGGCTTGGCGCCGGCCCTCTTCACGCACCCGAAAAATCGTCTTTTCCAAGTATGATCAGACAGTTCTCTTGACACGCAACGCGGCGCCTTCTATACTCCATCATCAGGAAAAGGAGTTGAGTTTTCATTCCGCCGACCCCCGGAAACAGGATCATGAATTCACCGAATATACCTTACAGTATCAGCAGGTACCAGGTCACACAAAAGCTCGGCAGAGGGGGCATGGGTACCGTCTATCTTGCCTATGATCCCTTCATAGACCGTCTCGTGGCAATCAAGGTCACCTCCACCTCCCATGTTCAAAACTCCCAGAAGCTCGATGAATTCCGTAAAACCTTTCTGAACGAGGCCAGGGCCGCGGGAAAACTGGTTCATCCCCATATCGTCTCCGTATTCGATGCCGCAGTACAGGACATGACCTGCTATCTTGTCATGGAATATGTGGACGGTCCCACCCTCAAACGTTATTGCAGCCCGGAGACCCTCTTACCCCTGGAGGAAGTCGTCAAGGTCATTCATCAGTCGGCAAAGGCACTTCAGTATGCCCATGAAAACGGAGTCGTGCATCGCGACATCAAACCCGGCAATGTCCTCATCTCCACCCGGGGCGAGGCCAAAATTTCAGACTTCGGCATCGCCGTGATCGGTGAACCCTCAGACTTGGACAGTTCCGGAAGTTTAACCGGTTCCGCCTCTTATGCATCCCCCGAGCAACTTCGCAGCGGACCGGTGACGCCCCAAACAGACCTCTTTTCCCTGGGTGTCGTTCTGTATGAAATGCTGAGCGGTAGGAACCCCTTCGCCGCCGAATCGGATGTGGCCACGGTCTACAAGATAACCCATGAAGATCCCCGACCTTTGACCGCCTATCGGCCCGATATCCCCAAGCCTCTGGAATCCGTTGTCCTTCGGGCACTGGAAAAGGACTTGAATGGGCGCTACCAGACGGCCCTGGAGTTTGCAGAAGATCTGGCCGCCGCCTTCGACAACATGCGATTTCTTGGTGAAAGCGTCAATTTCGAAAAAAAGTTTACTGCTCTGAAAAAAATCGACTTTTTCAGGGAATTCAACACCATGGAATTATCCGAGATCCTCAGGAATACCCAGTGGCTTGAGTATGGCGCGACATCCACCATCCTCAGCGAGGGCGAAGACGAAGATTGCTTTTTTATCATTGTCGCCGGGGAGGTGGTGGTAAAAAAACTCGGGAAGGCCATTGCGGTTTTAAAACAAGGGGATTGTTTCGGTGAAATGGCCTACCTGGGCAAAATAAAGCGAACCGCAAGCATTGAAGCCCTCACGGATACTATCCTGATGAAGATCAATTCCTCGGTGATCGATAAAACCCCCACGGCAACGCAGCTCAGGTTTTACAAAGTCTTTGCCGGCACCTTGATCCGGCGGCTGTTACAAACCAGCAGGCTGTACACCCAGGTATCCCCCTGACCCTCGCCCTCTTTGCAGAATTGAAGGCCCCCCACCTAACCCCCCGGCCCATTTATGGGATTAAGACCAGGGTTTCTAGAGCATAGTACATGCCTACTCTCGCTCCATTTCGGCAAGGAGTTCTCCCAGGGTTTTTACGCCTTCCTTTGTGTTAAAGAAGTAGGGCCTTTCCCGGACAAATTCCACGATGCCGTCACCGATTTTCACTTTTAACAGCCAGCCTGCCACCCCCATGCATGGAGCCGATATGCTGACGTGATACACGATGTCGCCCATATCTCTATCAGACTGAAAACCCTCTACCGAAACAACGCCTTCGGCCTCTGAGGCCCGGGCCTGGGCAATGACGTCGTTCGTGACCGGAGGAACGCCAAACACCGGGGGCTCCGCCAAAATGATATAGAAAGGGCTCACGGCGCCTTGCTTTTTAAGCGTCTCTTTGACTGCATCGAAAAAATTCGAGGCATAGGCCATCAACATATGCCTCTTCTTGCCAGGGCTTCTCGTGATGGCCCCCATAAGGGATACAATCTGTTTTTCCAAGTCATTGAAGAGCATTTTACTTACTTCGTATTTCGTAACTGTTTGGCTTAAAAAAAAGCCTTTCCGCTCAGCCCACCTCTTTGAATCGTCCGGATACCGCCTGGCAGATCGGACATTTTTCCGGCACGACACCCCGGTGGATATGCCCTGGGACTTGAAGCTGTAACCTTCATAAACCCCCAGTAC
>CAYNYM010000422.1:0-2102 GCA_964401325.1 uncultured Desulfobacteraceae bacterium
GCCGAGGTCACGCGTCGGATGTGGGCGTCCCTGTGGCCGGAGACCCCGGAGCAAGAGATTCCCATCCAATACGTGACAAACGGCATCCATGTCCCCACATGGATCGAACCCAAGATGGAACTCCTGCTAAACAAATATCTCGGGCCCGACTGGTTGGCGGATCACGATAATCCCTTCATCTGGGAACTGGTTGAAGAGATCCCGGACAAGGAACTCTGGCAGACACACTACTGGCTGAAAATCAAATTTATCGACATTGTCCGGGAACAGGCACGGCGTCGCTGGGCCGTGGAAGGGACCCATGCCGCCAGCGTCCTTGGAGGGGGGACGTTCCTGGACCCCTCCGTACTGACCCTCGGCTTTGCCCGCCGCTTCGCCACTTACAAGCGAGCAGACCTCATCCTGCACGATATCGAAAGACTGAAAAGCCTCCTCAACGACCCCTGGCGGCCGATACAGATCATTTTCGCGGGAAAGGCCCACCCGGCCGACGATCCCGGCAAACGCCTTCTTCAGCGGATCTTTCAGACGGCGACCAATCCCAGCATGGGCGGCCGGATCGCCTTTCTGGAAGACTACGGGGAGCAGTTCGCCCAGTACATGGTCCACGGTGTGGATGTGTGGCTGAACAACCCGGTCCCCCCTATGGAGGCCAGTGGGACCAGCGGCATGAAGGCGGCCCTCAACGGGGTGCCCCACCTGAGTATCATGGACGGTTGGTGGATCGAGGGCTTCAACGGCAAAAACGGCTGGGCCTTCGGTCACGAGCACTCGGCGGAAGATCGAGACCGCGCGGATGCAGCGGCCCTCTACGACCTGCTGGAAAAGGAAATCATCCCCCTCTATTACCGGCCTTCGGAAGACGGCATTCCCTGCGACTGGGTTCGGGTCATGAAGGAGTCCATCAAGAGCAACGGCGCGGCTTTCTCCGCGAGACGCATGGTGAAAGAATACATCAATAAATTTTATGCTCCCGCATTGAATCATGCCCGGCAAGAGGAGATGTAGCATGGATTCAAAAATAAGCCTCACGGCTCTCTTCCCGAAAGAAGAATCGATCCCCGAGGTCTTCCGTTTACCGGCCCCGATAGAACAGAAGGAATACCTCATCAATGGGAAGATACGGGAATGGAATGGCCCGATGCAGGAGGTCCTCTCACCGGTTTGTCTGAAAACGGATAGCGGGCTCTCAAAAAAATTCATGGGACGATACCCTCTGCTGACGGAAAAGGAGGCGCTGGAGGCACTGGAAGCCGCCTTTCTCGCCTATGACCACGGGAGGGGCCTGTGGCCCACCCTTTCCGTGAGCGACAGGATCAAACACACCGAGGACTTTGTCCATGGCATGAAGGAGAGGAAAACGGAAGTCGTCAATCTCCTGATGTGGGAAGTGGGCAAATCCTTTTCCGATTCGGAAAAGGAATTTGACCGGACCGTCGACTATATCAACGACACGATCGAGGCCTTGAAGGATCTCGACCGAACCTCCTCAAGGTTTGTCATCGAGCAGGGTATTATCGGCCAGATAAGGCGGGCACCCCTTGGCGTTGTCCTTTGCATGGGCCCTTTCAACTACCCCCTGAATGAGACCTTTACCACCCTGATCCCGGCCTTGATCATGGGCAACACCGTCATATTCAAACCGCCCAAATTCGGGGTCCTCCTTCATCGCCCCCTTCTGGAGGTCTTCCGGGACGCATTTCCCAAAGGGGTCATCAATACGGTTTATGGAGAAGGACCGAAGGTGATCGGCCCCCTCATGCACTCATCCAGGATTGACGTCCTGGCCTTTATCGGGACGAGCACCGTGGCCGACCTCCTGAAAAAGCAGCATCCAAAACCCCACAGACTCCGAAGTGTGCTCGGCCTGGAAGCAAAAAATGCCGCCATTGTCCTTGCTGACGCGGATATCGACCTCACTGTCCAGGAATGTGTTTTGGGCTCCCTCTCCTTTAACGGCCAACGTTGCACGGCGCTGAAAATTTTCTTCATTCACCGCAACGCGGTGGGTCCCTTTCTTTCGGCCTTTTCAGAGGCCGTCGGTCGTTTGAAAATCGGCATGCCCTGGGAAGAGGGTGTGACGATAACGCCTCTCCCCGACC
>CAYNYM010000422.1:2112-3792 GCA_964401325.1 uncultured Desulfobacteraceae bacterium
GCATATTTATCACACCGTTGCCCGAGCAGGGAAAAACAACCTATCTCACGGAACTGATCGAGGATGCCGAAAGGCGCGGCGCTAAAGTGATCAACCCCGGAGGCGGAGCCCATGTTGAGACACTCTTCTATCCCGGCATTGTGTATCCTGTGAGTGAAAAGGCGCGACTCTATCACGAGGAGCAGTTCGGGCCGGTCATCCCTGTGGTGCCCTTTGATGATATAGAGGCGCCCGTTCGATATGTCGTCAATTCCCATTACGGGCAACAGTTGAGTATATTCGGCAAGGATCCCGAAATGATCGCCCGTCTCGTCGACCCCCTGGTCAATCAGGTCTGCCGCGTCAACATCAACAGCCAGTGCCAGCGGGGTCCGGACACCTTTCCCTTTACGGGCCGAAAGGATTCGGCCGAAGGGACCCTTTCCGTCTCCGACGCCCTAAGGGTCTTCTCCATCAGGACCCTTGTGGCCGCGAAGGAAACGGCGCTCAATCGGAGCGTCATCACCAAGATCGTACGGGAGCGAAAATCCAACTTTCTGAACACGGACTTCATTTTGTAAACACCCTATCCCACATGAAAGGATTATGGCCCTCCGTCTGCTCTAAATTATTCTTCCTGCGGCCCATGGGAAGCAGGCCCGAAAATTGCTGGAAGAGCAATCCCTCATGGGTGTTTGGCAGGACCATGTGTCGGATACCCTTCTGCTCCTGATCAATGCCATCTGTGTGAATCTCGCCGGTGTGGGGACCTTCCTCGTTCAAGGGATTCGCCCCCTCACCTGGTGGGAGGTCGATCGGGCCAAAAAAGCGTCACTGAAGGCCTTAGTTATTTGGATGGTGCTTCTTTCGGTGCTTGTATGCATTATTATCTTTTCTCAAAGAAATTGAGGACATGAACATGAAAGGCTTTTTTGAGGGCTGGATCTCCAACCCGACGGTGCTTCGCTGGACGGTGGCACTCGCAGGTCTTTTTGTCATCATCATCGTGATACGCCTTTTCCTGGGCTCTCTTCCTCGTTACGTCACAGATCCCGACACGCGCTACCGGGCCCGAAAGTTCATTACCGTCATCGGATACCTGGCCGGCATTCTTTTCCTGTTGGCCATATTCAGCGATCGTCTCGGCAATCTGACGGTGGCCTTTGGTGTGGCCGGCGCCGGGATTGCCTTTGCCCTGCAGGAGGTCATTACAAGTGTTGCGGGTTGGATCGCTGTATCTTTCGGTCACTTTTACAGGTCCGGCGACCGGATCCAGTTGGGAGGAATCATCGGGGATGTGATCGATATCGGGATCTTGAGGACGACCCTCATGGAATGCGGCGACTGGGTCAAAGGGGATCAGTACAACGGCCGCATCGTCAGGGTGTCCAACGGTTCGGTATTCAAGGATCCCGTTTTCAATTATTCCGCAGATTTCCCCTTTTTGTGGGATGAAATCATGGTGCCCGTGCAATTTGGGAGTGATCCGGCCCTGACGAGACGGATTTTGGAAGACATTCTCGCGGAGGTGGTCGGCGAATACGCCGCCTATGCCAGGGCCGCCTGGGTGCAAATCGTCAAAAAATATAAAATCGAGGACGCAAGGGTCGAACCTAAGGTGACGCTCGTGGCCAATGAAAACTGGATGGAGTTCACCCTGAGATACGTGGTGGACTACAAGGAACGGCGCACCCGGAAAGA
>CAYNYM010000423.1:0-3779 GCA_964401325.1 uncultured Desulfobacteraceae bacterium
TATATTCAGCAGGGTAATCATATATCTCTCGTTCTCCCGGACCCAGTTGTTGCCCTGTGGTGACTTCTACTTTTAAATCGGTCGCGGGTGTCTTGAAATTGAAATCATTGACTACGTATTTACCGATCCGAATCTCCTGCATCTTGTATATCCGGCTGATGACATCTTCTTCCAGAACCGCTCCTTGAACAGCATGAAACCTGGCCGTTTCCTGGTTTGGGCACGGCTTGTGTTCATTTGGAGAATCGGCCAAAACCATGGTGTGTTCGCCGTCCTCATGGGTGAAGAAATAGTAGATACCCTCCTGTTCCAGAATACGAGAAATAAAGTTGAGGTCGGTTTCCTGGTACTGGACGTAGTATGCCTTGGGTTCATAAGAGCCTTGCACGCTTATGCGGAAATCATTGAAATTCTTTTCTGAAAAGATTCGCTCCACGATATCCGGCACGGAGAGTTCCTGGAAGATACGGGAATCCGATGTGCGGGACAACAGCCAGAACCAGGGGACCAGTGTGGCGGAGTAATGGGTCATCGCTCCTCCCCCGTCTTCACCTGCATCTCCTTCCAGGCTGAACCTGGAAACGATGCCGTTAAAATAGCGCAGCCCCCCATTTTCCCGGGCAATGGCGACCGTGAGGTTTTGACCAATGAATTCATCAAATGCGATATTGTTGTTTTCAGATACCAGATCGAGCTCGAATGAAAAAAGTGAGGACAGGCCTTCAGTTCCCTCGAATCCTCGCAATAAAAATCTGTCATTCCACGGATCGGTAATGATCTGCAGCATTCGGTTTTCTTGGATAGACGTCATGGTCTTTTTCTCCTCATCGGGTCGTTCTATAATCCCGGAGCCTCGAGAATTCTCTTATAGTTAACCGGAAATTGGGCAAAAGCATTGAAACGCACAATCCTGATTGTTTCAGCAACATGATACAGGAAGGTTATGGCGAATATTTCGAATAGAGAATGTGTTGTTTGAGTTTTCCCAAAGTTTCCTTAGTGTGAACAACTTTACGCGGCTTTGTTGAGATTGTCAACCGCATGGGACCGACCTAAATCCATCGGCTAATTTGCATATGATGCCTTGATGGTGATCAGTTCCGGAAGGCCGCCCTTGACAATTAAACCCGGGAAAACATATACATAATGAGGTCGTGCGTCAGATCTCAAATCCAGGGCAGGATTCATATGACTTGCACGGAGGCATTCCTGTTCCTGTGGTGGTACGGAAACGAATGCTGCTCTCTATGATATTTTTGTTTTCCACTATGGGAGTCATCATATGACGGAAACACGTTCACTGCTATGGAATGTTCCCGTAGCGGGAGGCTATGAAACTTTTGTCGGTCAAATCCGGCGTCGTGTTTCCGCACGGGTCATGTCTCGCACGACCGGCAGTGATGGTCAACCGATACGAAGGGAAATCGAGCTCACCCGAGGCAACGAGAGCCTGCGGGAAACCTGGAGGACCATCCAGACCTACCGTCCCGCCCTGCATAGCGTAACCGTCCAGGCACGTTTTCACTATTCCAACGGCAGAGTGGAGCGCATTTCCTTTTCTGCAGGACACCTGCGCCCCCCTCCTTTCAGACGGACCCGTGTCGAGCCGGAAATCGCCCCGGAACGGCCCTCTCCCCAGCCAACCCGTCCCCGCCGTCCTTCCGCCGAAAGGCCTCCCCGACAATCCCCCCGGCCCAGCCGCCCGTGGGAACAGGAAGATGAATATTTCGGGATACCCAGTGTCTTTGATTACGGCAGACAATTTCGAGGTGCCCATAATACGCGCCATAACACGATCTGCTGGGGTAATTACGACAACGACACAGATATCTGTTCGCCGGGAATCGAGACGCGCAATGAGCGCGCCCTTTATCTCCATCATGACAGGGGCTACCGGGACTACTTCATCGAGATCCATTCCCGCCCGCGTCGCCGGGTCGTCGATAGATCCAGATTCCGCCGCGGCAGACAGCCCGGCGCAAGCGAGGCCGACCGGGTCTATCGTCAGGGGGTCCTGGAGGCTGAGAGAGATCTAAGGGCGGGATTGGGCTACAGGCCCTCGCCCGATAGGGATTGATGTCTGTCTACAGACACTTAAACCGCAGGAATGTCTCCCACAATATCCGGTACGCATTCTTCTGTGAATTTCTGCCGAATACGCAGAACAGTATTTCGAGTCAGGACGATGACATAACCACCACGGGTCATGTCAGGTCCAGCATTATGCCACGGGGAGTCGGATTTTTTCCATTTCCAGCGACGAATATATCTTCTGCGGACCTTTGGCTTGTATTTAAATTTCAAACCCCCTGTCACACCGAAATTCCCGGAACCTCCAAACTTGTGCTTATGCCCGGTCTGATCGGTTGCATAGCCCTCTCCTTGAAATTGGTCGATTGGTGCGGAACCCTCACAACCAATCAAAAGAGCC
Source organism: uncultured Desulfobacteraceae bacterium (assembly GCA_964401325.1). GTDB lineage: Bacteria > Desulfobacterota > DSM-4660 > Desulfatiglandales > HGW-15 > CAYNYM01. The sequence goes on from CAYNYM010000423.1 coordinate 2,432, forward strand.
CCATTTTTATTGGTTCTGGGACGCTGGTAATGCACATAGAGGTGTCCGTGCTGTCCGTCGTTTGAGATAAAATTGCCGGACAGCGGGTTGATCATACCGAATCCCCCCATGGCAATATTGCAACCATAGTGGTAAGCTCCTCTGCTCATTTTTGCTCGGACAAACGCGCCTTTACCACCTGTTTCTTTTATATAGAGTTTTCTCCCATTCGAAAGCGTGAGCAGGTAATCACTGAAATTTTCCACTGCATGGGTGGCTCCTTTCCGTCTGATGAGAACACCATCTCGATTCAGCCAATTAAAGAAATCATCGCGATTGGCGTCGTTTTCCACCCTCGGAATTTGCACCATAATCCGACCGCCATGAGACAGAACAACGGCCAGAGGATTATTCAGGTCACGGTAACGTATGTACCCGGCCCTGTGCACATGGAGACCACCGTATTTCAATAACACAAATATTCTGATGATTGTTCGGGAGGTATCAGACTGGGCTGCCCCATACCACATGGCAGCATCCAGTTCTGCCTGCCTGTTGCGGTATTCAAGAAGATCGATATCTGCTCCCTTGGGTATTTTGTAGGGATTCCACTGTTTCAGTCGGTAGTTCGTGTCGTGGAGCTTTTTGCTTACCTGCAACGCACGGGGATCACGGAAATGTTGATAAGTAGGAATGGCTATCCATTTTCGGAATTGCTCTTGGGCGGACAAAGGGCCAGGCATTTTAACCTCCTTACACCACTCCGCATGCAACCGGGGCCATGGTTTTACAGCGATATTTATCAAAGGAACGATACGAATCTCTCAACCGAGGCCTTCCTTGCTTATCACCTTCCCGGCTTATGAGCCTGGCGGTTAAGAAATATCATAGGTGAAACCCTCACCGTCCAACCCCACCCTTACTTCTCGTATCTGCTCCCCATTCGCCATCCTGGAAAGCAACTCCCTTGACATCTCCGGCAACAAGGTGTTGGTCAGAATGTGGTCCACGTTTCTGGCGCCGCTTTCCACCTCTGTGCAGCGACCGGCGATGTTTTCGACCAGGTCGTAACCGTAGGAAAAAGTGACCTGCCGGTTCTCCAGCATGCGCTTGGCGATGCGGTTCAGCTTGAGTTTCACGATGAGCTGCATATTCTTGTCGGTGATCGGGAAATAGGGGACCACCTTGAGCCGCCCCATGAAGGCGGGCTTGAAGTGTTCCACCAGTTCGGGCCGGATCAGTTCACCGAGGGCCGGCGCATCGGGCATGGTCTCCTCGTCTGCGCAGACCTTCATGATGGTGTCGGTACAGAGATTTGAGGTCAGGATGATCAGGGTGTTCTTGAAATCGATCCTCCTGCCCTCGCCGT
>CAYNYM010000424.1:0-3774 GCA_964401325.1 uncultured Desulfobacteraceae bacterium
TCTATACGGACATCCTCGCCGCCTGCCAAAATATCCGCTCTCATGCCCGAAATATCGGGGAAGCGATTGCAGGGACGAAATAATAACCGTTTTTTGCCACCGGAAAAGTCTCCTGTTCATGGATATCTAAAAAAATGACCACTGCACCTGCAACACAAAAAAAATCGAAGGCACCCCCTTCCACGAATAAAACCGGCCGGAAAAGGGCCGTTTCCCCTCAGACCCTGAACCGATGTGAATTTCACCGTCATGCCATTGCCCTCATGCCGGAAACCGGGGACCGAAGGCCCGGTATCGCCGTCTTCGTCCAAGGGAACCGGGGCGCGCACCCCCACAGATTCTGCACCTGCGCCCTTTCAAAGAGGCGGACCTGTCCCCACAGCCTGCAATTGAGCGAGTTGATCAAATTCCTTCGCAAAAAAATTGGTGATAAAGACCTGGAGCAGGACTTCAGATCCAGCATCTGGCATCGACTCGCCGATCTCCTTGCCGAAGGCAGCGGCCCACCCCTTGATTCGGTCCGTTTTCATGAGGGTTCCTCCGGGAAGGCGGCAAATTTGAAGGTCTGTGACGCAGAGGGCAATGAACTTCTCACCTATCTCTCTCAGGCGCCGGACGCATCACGCTTTCTGGAAAGATGTGTCGCCATATCCGATAAAGGCCGGGTCCCCCGGCGCAGTAATGTCCTCGATATGCTCTCGCGCCTCACCTTGGCAGAAAATGAGCGCGCCATGCTCAAGCAGGGCTTCAAGACCAGGCGCCTCGTTTTCGAGGAAAGCCTTTGGCACCGGGTGGCCTATCACGGCTACAGGGAATTCGGATCAAAGGGGTGCACCTTTCACCCGGCCATTGAACAAGGCTCGGGCCTCTTCACCGTCACATGCAAAGACCAAAACCAGAGGCCGGTTCTCAGGGTGGCGGTCCCCAGGCATATGGTCAAAAGCGTGCTGCTGGCCTTCAGGAAAATCCTCCCCAACCAAAACGACATCCCCATTCACCCTGTTCCCCTCAAGTCTCTTTTTAATGTCACCATGAACACCGAACTGGATCTGGAGGTCCGGCCGCTGATCCGGTTGATCCAGGACAACGGGGAAGAACGGTTTTTTCAAAGAGAGGACTTGGAACGCTTCAGATACGGGAATCTGGTTTTTGTCAAGGAATTGGGGATCATGGCCGAATTGGAAAGGCCTGGAAAAGAGCGGCGGTTCCGGGCGCCCGTCAAAATGGTCCTCAAGAAATCCCAGGTCCCTGTTTTCCTGGAAACCTTTGGTGAAGAGATCCGGGAAGGCCGCCACATGGCGGATGAAAAAGTGCGGGCCCTGGGGATCTTCAAGGCCATTGATCGGGTGGAAATCTCCCCGGAGGCGATTGACCGGGATTGGTGCTGGCTCTCCGTAAGATACGGGTTCGGCGATACGTCCGTTTCCCTGAATGAAATTCTGGCGGCCAAAAGGGACGGGCAGCGATATATCGGGACCGACAAAGGCTGGATCGATTGCCAATCCCCCGGTCTTGAAGGCGTTTCCGAACCTTTTTTCAAAAATTCCCGCGACGGGGCCCCCGGCCCACTAAAGCTCTCCCGAATGGACCTGCTTCGCCTCAAGGGCGTAACCCCCGTTCCCCTCGTCCTATCGGGTGACAAGAAAGACCACGGAAGGTTAGACCGCATCCTGAGCCTGAAACCGGCACGGCCTTTGCCCCCCCTCAAGGGCATGCGCGGCGCGTTACGGGAATACCAGAAGCTGGGCGCCGAGTGGCTCCTTTTCCTCTTTGAAAACGGCCTGGGAGGCCTCCTTTGTGATGATATGGGCCTCGGAAAGACCCATCAAATGATGGCCCTGATGCTTTGCCTCAAAGAGCGGCAACGCACTGACGGGCCCTGCCTGGTCGTCTGCCCCACGACAGTCCTGAGTCACTGGGAAAACAAACTCCGGGAACACGCGCCGACTCTGACGGCCTCCGTCTATTACGGCGGGCAGCGGGATCTGATCTCCGCCCTCCAGGGCAATGTCTTGTTGACCTCCTACGGGATCCTTCGACGGGATATCGGCCACCTGAAGGCATGTGACTTTTCCCTGGCGGCATTTGACGAGATTCAGCAGATCAAAAATCCGGAGACGCTTGCTTACCGGGCCGCCCGCGATATTCAGGCCGGGATAAAGATCGGTCTTACCGGCACGCCCATTGAAAATACGATCTTTGAACTCAAGGCCCTCCTGGATCTGACGGTCCCGGGGTATCTGGGCAGCGACAGACATTTCGAGGAGCGATATGTCATCCCCATACAAGAGTTCGAGGATGAAGAACGGAAAAGGGAACTGAGCCGGCTGACGTCCCCCTTTACCCTGCGCCGCCTCAAAAAAATGGTTCTTGACGAATTGCCCGAAAAAATCGAAGATATTCGGACCTGTGCGCTCAGCGACGGTCAGGTCAAGCTCTACCGGGATACCATAGCCTCCCGCGGCACCGGTCTTTTGGCGGCACTCAGAGAAGGCGAGAAACCCATTCCCTATATGCACATCTTTGCGCTCATCAACCTGCTCAAGCAGATTTGCGATCATCCCCTTCTCCTCAATGGCCACACCGGGGCCTTGGAACCGTATGAATCGGGAAAATGGGAACTTTTCAAGGAACTCCTGAGCGAGGGCCTGGAGAGCGGTCAGAAAGTGGTCGTCTACAGCCAGTACCTGGGTATGCTGAAAATCATGGCCCGGCACTTGGAGTCGGAAGGCGTCGGGTTCGTCAGCCTGACCGGGTCGAGTCGCAATCGCGGTAAGATCCTGGAGCGCTTCAACGATGACCCGGCATGCCGGGTCTACCTGGGAAGTCTTCGCGCGGGCGGTGTCGGTGTGGATCTGGTGGCGGCTTCCGTCGTGATTCACTACGATCGATGGTGGAATGCGGCCAAAGAGGATCAGGCCACGGACCGGGTCCACAGGATTGGACAGAAGCGCGGCGTGCAGGTGTTCAAGCTGGTGACCACCGGAACCCTGGAGGAGAAAATTTCGGCCATCATTGCAAGAAAGCGAAACCTTATGGACAGCATCGTCAGGGAAGATGACCCGGGCCTGCTAAAGACTTTATCCCGGGAAGAACTGATCGACATACTCGCTGCACCACAGCCCTGATGGAACCTTCTTAAGGTCACCATTTTTTTCAGCAACGGTTCGGTAAAGGAATTCTCAATGACTGAAAGACCCACCTATGAGGACCTGCAGGAAAAAGTAAAAAAACTGGAAAAAGAGGGTCTCAGGCTCAAAAGAACCGAAGAAGAGCTGCAAAACACCTCTCATAAACTTGGCGCACGGCTCAAGGAACTTCACTGCCTCTATGGAATTTCTCATCTGGTGGAAAGGCCCGGGATGTCGTTGGGGCAGATCCTTCGGGGCACGGTTGAGATCATTCCGGCCGCATGGCAATATCCGGAGATTACCCACGCCAGAATTACGCTGGGAGGCGAGGAAATTCGAGCGCCCGGCTTCAGGGCGACCCGGTGGAGACAGGGAAGCGATATTTTTGTCCGCGGAGAGTGTGCAGGCGCCCTTGAGGTCTTTTACGACGAGAAGAGGCCAAGGGCCTATGAAGGCCCCTTCTTCAAGGAGGAAAGGAATCTGCTCGATGCGATTGCCGCAAGGTTGGGCCGGATTGTGGAACGCAAGCAGGCGGAAAAGGCCCTGCAGGAGGCCCATGACGACCTGGAAACAAGGGTTGTGGAGCGAACCGATGCACTGCGCAGGGTCTCTTCACGCCTTCTGAAGGCCCACGAAGAGGAAA
>CAYNYM010000425.1:0-3762 GCA_964401325.1 uncultured Desulfobacteraceae bacterium
TGTCATGAAAGGCCTGGAAGACATTGCGGATGACCCTGTCGGGATTGGATATCAGCACCTGCAGGAATGCATCGAAGGTAATGGGGGCACCCTTATCCTGGTTGCTTATGTTGCGATTGAGGTATTCCATCGCACTGTTTATCTTTTCCATTTCCGCTTCCTTTGCTGGTTTTTCGTTTCCCCGATCCAAATGCCACTCTCACAGGACTTTTCTGGAAAGCTTTCGGTTCTTCACGGTGTACAAAACCCTTCGCCATTCGAATTCCGGGTCATGATCTTCTTCCTGTGCCGGGCTCCAGGGAGCGACCAGATCGAGTTCCGTGGGCCAGACCACCTGTTCCATCTCGCTTGTCTCCAGCTTCACGGGTCCTCCCCATAAATACTCGATGCCTATCATGGTGTTGGCAATAAAGTCCTTTACCAGCGGCTTTCCTTCAAAGTGATGGTCAAAGTAAAGGGCATTTTGGCCACCCTTTTCTTGGTCTATTTCAATATAGGGAGGGTGATAGAGGGAATCGAACAGCATCTGGCGATAATCTTTCTCTTTTCGGCTCTTGACAAAGTATTCCCAGACTTTCTTGCGCCGGTTGAGCCTTTTTCCGGCCACAAAGAGATTGTGGCGGTCCACAAAATCCTGGTCGACAAATGTGTTGATGAAGGTGAAATCGCAGTAGTTCTCGCGGATTTTAAAGACAAAGGCCTCACCCTCTCCCGTTTTTGCATCAAAACGATCCCGCACGGCCGCATCCAGGATCCTTCGGAATGCATTAGAATATTTCCCCTTGTTGACGATGTCCTCGATATAGTAGAAAAGGCGCATTCCAATGGCGTAAGGATTGAGTCCGACACGAGGCATAGACGTGACCCCGGCGTTGAGTCGGGCAAAGTCGACTTCATGTCCCCTTATGCGGTCGTCACTCATGAAAAGCCTCTCATGCCAGTAACTGGCCCAACCCTCATTCATGATCTTGGTCCGCATTTGGGGCTGAAGGTAGAGGGATGTTTTGCGAACGACCTGAATGACTTCCTTCATCCAGACGTTTTCCTCTTTGTTCAGGAATTGCGAGCGCTCCAGGATGAATTCGAGCAGGTCCTTTCTGCGATCCGATTCTTGTGTAAGGCTTTTTTTGAAAAGATTTTCAAATTCCGGGTTTTTCACGGTCACTTCAGAGAAAAAAATCTGCTCCCCTTCACGCCCTGCATCCCGCACGCAGGTATTGTATCTTTCAATCTCCTTGATGTATTCATGGACGGATACCGGTTTGGTAGATTGAAGGAAGACATCGAAATAGAAATCCAGGCGTTTGGACAGGTCTGTCTCCGGCATACGATTCAGGCGGGACAATTCCCCATGATACCCTACCAGGTTGTCGATTCCCCGGGTGAATTCGATGACGTAATCCACCCATCTCCCCTTTTCAGACCTGAGCTTTGCAATGAGGCGCTTGTCGGCGAGGGCTTCACCAGTGATATCGTCGTCCCAGGTGTGGCGAAAATAGAGATTGTTCTGAAAAAAATCGATATGGGCCAGGACGTGGTAGAAGATCATGACGTTCAACCAGTCCGGATTGTTGTCATTGTAGAAAGAGATAGGGGGACGGGTGTTGATCACGGTTTCGTATGGATTTGCGGGATAAAGCTCATACCGACCCTTTTCTTTGAGGACTTCCACGTCTTGGACCCAGTAATCGTATAACGTGGGAATCATATATTTGGGTGTCAGTTCGAGCAGATCACGGTTGGTCACGATATATTCGAGTGTCTCATCTTGAAAGGCCAGACCCGCTTTTCGCGCCCTGTCCTTACACCCTTCCATGATTTTTTTGGTATGCTGATTGATGAGTTCCATTTTTTGACCCAAGACCCTTTAGGCAATAGGGTTAAACGCATTCATACCTGAACCCGGCCGACTCAAAGGCCTGTCTCTTACCCATAACCCGTCGTTCATGAGATCAGATGCTTGATCCCTTTGATCAGACGCGCTTCATCCGCATCTTCATGGATGACATCCATCCGGATCAGGGCCGGTTTCTCTTTCAGGAGAGCCGAACCATTGAGATATTTTTCTACCTCTGTTTCTTTTTCCTGTGTCCTCGAGTTCTTGGCAACGGTGATTCCGACCCTGCTGGCATAAATGAGCATCTTGCTCAATTCCGGCACGGCCTCCTTCCCTTCCTTATCCCAATCATCACCGTCCGTGCCGTGGAAGACATAGATATTATAGTCCTGGACAAGATTTTCGTTTCTCACTATCTCATTGACCATGCGATAGGCGGAAGCGATCCTTGTGCCGCCGGCAACGGTTGAGTTGTAGTAGGTGTGAAAATCGGGAACTTCCTTTGCTTCGGTGTCATGGAGGATAAACCGAGTTTCCACCTGCCTCGCATATTGATACAGTATCCAACTATAGATCAGCACATGCTGCGCCACCACGAGTTCAGTGGGTTTGCCGTGCATGGAACCCGAGTAGTCTCTGAGAAAAAAGACCATGGCCTGTGACTCATAGTCCTTCTCACGAGAGAGGATGCGATAGATCTTATCGTTGGGGGCGATCAAAAACCGGGTCGGATCAATATTCTCGATGTCCGGCACATTGCCCAGGTGGATATTGGTTTCCAGGATTCTTCGAAGGGTGGCCTTTTTGTCGATAATCTGACCAAATCCCCGATGTTTATCTGTCATGTCATAGGTATACCGGGTAAGCGATCGTCTCTTTCCCTTGTCTTTGAGATTGGGAAGTTCGAATTTCTCCGTGAGAATCTTTCCGAGATCATAAGCGCTGGACTCCGTTTCGTGCGAACCGTCCTCGCCCTGGCCCGCTCCTCCCTTTTGCGGCGTCTCCCGGACCGGTTCTTCCCCGATCACCTCTCCCTCCTCTCCTTCGCCTGAACCGCCGGAAGGTCGAGATTCATCCGACGGTTGAAAGGAGGTATCATGGATGAACTTTTCTTCAACCGTGGTAGGGACAATAACAATTTTATCCTTCCCCCCCCTACCCGGTTTGATCAGCCGCCCGATACGTATTTTACGGGGGAAACCGTCTTCTTCCCTTTGCTTGTCCCTTTCCAGGAGTTCGTCTATGGAGCGGATACGGATGCTATAGGTGCTTTCAGGGCCGCTCATATTCTGCAACGCCGAAAGGTCATTGTAGTCATAGACGGTATCAGGCGCCCGGGAAAAGGCAGGGCCGTCAACATCCTTGCTATCTCCTCGACCCTCGGGCATGACATGCTCCAGCACCGGATGCAATTCCCCGAGGATCTTCTCTTCATCTTCGCGGCTCAGACCTTTTCCCTTCATCTCGTTGTAAAGTTCCAAGAGTTCTGGATCCATGGATCGTTACTCGCTTGTTAAAGTGTTGGTTGGTGTTCCCCAATGCCGTCTCCAGCCCTTCGGGCGCCTGCCGCTTTCACGGCCTCCCCGAATCGGAGCATCATGAAACGGCCTCAAAAACCGGATAAGCGTTTCAACCCATTTTTACGTCTTTCTATTACTTTTTCAGGGAGCCAACGATATTGGTGTGTTTGATTCGACTGAACGAACCAACGGGCCTGCCGACCTAATTCTCGTCTTCCTGGGTGCAGAAATATTCAATCGTCTTCTGCGCACACGTCTGGCAGTAATGAAGTTTGGAAAGCATCGTGTTTACCATGCGATCGTATAACTTCTGATTTTCCTCATTGGTTCGATTGGCCAGCGCGCCGATGAGACTGCCGGCACCGGCAATGTCGGACTTGAGGCGGACGTCGGTGACCGCCTTGA
>CAYNYM010000426.1:0-3758 GCA_964401325.1 uncultured Desulfobacteraceae bacterium
AGGTCCCCACATAGAGTTTCCGATCTTTGAAGGAGAGCACTTCCAGGCGCGCGCGATCCACAAGGACATGGAGCAGGGGTTTGCCCCAGGAATGAGTGAGCTCAATCTTGAGGCGGAGGGGCTCCCCGGTGCCCACAATGAGGGCGTCCGCCTCCGCTTCCAGGATTCCGTCCTTAAAAAGGGCCGTGCCGCTGGAGTAGAAGGACGATACCAGCGCCTGCTGCTGATCGATCTTTGAGACAATCGCATCGATCTGGGGGTCGGTCAGCGGCGGCCCTTTCACGACCGTGCGCAGGGCCGCACAACCGGGTAAAAGCGCCAAGACAAAAAAAGAGACGAGGAGAAGAATAATTCTTGCCCCGTCCCTTTTCGGTTTCTTCCCTTTCATCGCGGCCTTCGTTGCCCCGTCTTCATCGATCATTCCCCATCAGTTTCTTCACTTCTTCAATCCTGGCCTCGATCTTCTCCGAATCGGGGTGGTTCAGCGACAGGGCCTTTTGATACATCTCGATAGATTCTTTAAACCGGTTGAGCTTTGCGTACACGTCCCCCAGATGCTCTGCAATCGTGGGATCGCTGGGAACGAGTGCGGCAGCCTTTTCCAGATTTTTCAGGGCCTCTTCATACCGGCCCTCCTGATAATAGACCCAACCGAGGCTGTCCACGATATAACCGCTGTCCGGTTTAATCTTGAGCGCTCTTTCAATCAGGGCCCTGGCCTCATCCAATTTTATACCCTGATCCGCATAGGTATATCCGATGTAGTTGAGCGCATCGGAATGTTCGGGATCGATCTCAAGAATTCTTTTCATTTTCTCGAGACTTTCCTCTTTCTTCCCCATCTTGTCCAGCACCACGCCAAGGCGAAAGAGGAGATCAACATTTTTCCCGTCCACCTTCAGGCCCTCTCCGATCACCTGGACGGCCTCTTTGTAGGATTCTTGATTTTCCAGGTCGGAGGCAAGCATCAGGTATAATTCAATCTCATTTTTTTTCACTTCCAGTGTTTTTTTCAAAAGCTCGATCGATTCGTCATATTTTTCCTGGCTGCCGAGGATATAAGCCATGTGCATCCGTGCTTTTGAAAAATATTCTGACTCCGCCCTGATGCGCCCGAAATGGTGCAGGGCCTTTTCCGTGTCTCCCCTTTCCTCATAGGCAGCTGCAAGATAGTACCTGGATTTATCGTCGTTCGGCCACGCTGAGACGATCAGATCCAGTTCCTCGATGGATTCATCCACTCTCCCGTGACGCAGGTAGATGAGACCCAGGGCCTGGCGCCCGGGCTCGCCCGGTTTGGCCTGCCCCTTGAGTACTCCCATATGCACTTCGGCCCTTTGCTCTTGCCCGACTTTAAAATAGATATTGATCAGCCTTTCCCTGACAATCACATTGGAGGGATAAAACCCCAACAGATGTTCATAAACCCGGGCAGCCTCTTGATATTTCTCCCTCATCTGAAAAAGGCTTCCAAGGTCAAAAAGCGCAGGTTCCATCCGGGGGTTTAATTTCAAGGCGCCCTGATAGGCCCGCTCCGCTGCTTCGTAGTCCTCCAGTTCAAGGTTGATCCTGCCCATGTAGTAATGGGCGATGACCATGCCGGGTTCCTGGAGAATAAGTTGATCCAGTTGAGATTTGGCCTCTTCAAATTTTCCGTTTTTAATCAGGATGGTGGTCAAAACCAGTCTTATCCGGCTTTTCCCCGGATCAATTTCCAGAATTTTTTCATACTCTTCCCGTGCGGAGGCATCATCGCCGGAAAGCGAGTAGACTTCGGCCAGAAGCGCCCGGTGAGAAAGATTATCGGGCTCCAGGCCCGTGCATTTCCGGGCATAGGTCAGCGCCTCCTCATACTCCTTCAGCCTATTGAGCAGCAGAACCATTTTTCTATTGAGATAAACCGAATCCGGATCGTTTTCGACAGCCTTTGCAAGGTATTCCTTGGCCAGTTCATCGCGACCGTTGATTTGATGAAGGGTAGCCACGGCAAAATAACCGTATGCGTTCTGCAGTCTGTCCTCTTCTTGGCCGTGCGGTCGATCGGGTGCAATGATGGATTGCGGTTTAACGGCATCGGATATCGCCCCGTTCCAAGAACAGGACAATCCCGATCCCATTCCCATAAGCGGCACCACGATAAAAAAGAGTCGGATAAACTGTTTCACCTTGTTAATACTGCTCCCCGGATTACGTCACTATTTAATAAAATTTGAATAATTTTCCTCAAAGTTGGGAATCTCATCCGTAAGCCACTTTTTGATGTTCTTGACAATCCTCTCCTGGATCTGGCGAACGCGTTCCCTTGAAATATGATACTTATCTCCCAGTTCCTGCAAGGTCAGAGGCTTTTCCGCCATAATGCGATTGTCGAAGATATCCAGTTCTTTTCCAGTGAGTTTTTCCCTGTATTCTCCAAGTTTTCGAAGAAGCAACTGTCTGTTTTGCGCTTCGGAAATTTGTTCATCGATCGCGACCCTGGGATCGGGCAAAAAGGAACCATAGACTTCCCGGCCGTTTTCCCCGACCGGCGCACTCAAGGAAACATCACCGCCTCCCAGTCGCTGACTCATTTCTTCGATCTCCTTTTCTTTGACATCAAGGCGTTCCGCCAGCAACCTCGGCTCAGGATTAAAGCCCTGGGAAATCAGTTTGTCTCTTTCCTTCGCCAGATTGAAAAAGAGTTTACGCTGGGTCTGGGTGGTACCGATTTTGACGAGTTTCCAGTTTTCCATGATGAATTTCAACATATAGGCCTTGATCCAGAAGGATGCATAATAGGAAAATTTAATTCCCCGGTACGGATCGAACTTTCTCACGGCCTGCAGCAACCCGACGTTTCCCTCCTGGATAAGATCCATAAGACTTTTCGTCCAATAGCGGTGAAAATCCATGGCAATCTTCACCACCAACCTCAAGTTTGATGTAATCAATCTGTAGGCTGCCTTCTGATCCTTCTTTTCTTGAACCCTGATGCCCAGCTCGACTTCTTCTTCCCTGGTCAAAAGGCTATAATTCTTGATCTCCATCAGATACAACTGAAGGGGATCATAGGGCACAAGGGCCCGAGATTCCATCTGAACAGCGGGTCTAAGGTCACCCTCAAATAGCGTCTTCTTCTTCCGATCGCTTTTCTTCGGTTTCTCTTTTTCCAGAGTAGAATTCTTTTTCTTTCCCATGGCACCTTATCGAAAAAAAGTAACTGTTTAGCTTTTTGAAACGCGTTAAGCTGCGAGTGGCCCATGCTGGCCTCTCTTTAAATACAAGAAAGACTCTGCCAGGGAATCCGCGCAAGATCATCGCCAAGGTGGGTAACGCAAATCAATTCAAGGTCACCTTGAGATATCTCTTTTTCCCGCCCCTTAATAAAAGTGTATCCTCTTCGAGATCATCTGTACCGATCACCTGATCGAACACGTCGATTCTCTTTCCATTCATATACCCTCCGCCCTGAGAAAGAAGGCGTCGCGCCTCGCTCCTGGTTTTGCAAAGGCCGCATTTTTCAAAAAGCACAAAGGCGGGAATGCCCTTATCCAGTTCTTCTCCGCTCAGGATGTAACCGGGCACGGATTCGGAAGATGCCGACTTTTCTCCACCGAAAAGTTCTTTGGCCGCGGCTCTGGATTTTTCGGCCTCCTTTTCTCCATGACACAATTTGGTCGCTTCATAGGCCAGTATTTCTTTGGCATAGCGCAACTCCTCCCCCTTCAAGGCCCGCAGTCTTCTGACTTCGTCCATGGGGAGAAAGGTGAACAGGGCCA
>CAYNYM010000427.1:0-3754 GCA_964401325.1 uncultured Desulfobacteraceae bacterium
CCCCTTCATAGATAGCCTGTGCCAGCTTTTCCGTGTTTCCCGTCTCCGAATAAAACGTCACAAGAACCTTCATTTTAACCTCCTTCGAGATAGAGTTATGCCAAGGGATTTACCTGATTTTCCCTTTTATTGCAAGCTATTTGGAGGCTCGTATCCTATGTGCCTATAGCTTTTCAAAGGGTTATCCATCAACACAAGCCCCTTGTCAAAAGCATTTCCCATAGCCTTTGCTTTGTGGCAAGATATATAGGCTATGCTTGCACCTGATGGGGGTGAGGTCCGCCCTACGCCCTCACATGACAAGCGGACTGAACAATCCATGCCGACAGGGCCAACTGTCTCTGACCTGGCCCTGAGGACCAGATTTTCCATGTCAAGATAAAGAGGGTTCTTTATATGGGGACACTGAGATTAAGATTCAAGATTTTCATACTGATCTTTATGGGGATTATGCTTTTCGGCACGGTCGGCTTCATGTTTGTGGAGGGTCTTTCCCCTGTCGATGCCTTCTATTTCAGCCTGGTGACGGTAACGACCGTCGGCTACGGGGATATCCACCCGGCGACCCAACCCGGAAAACTGCTCGCCGTCGGCCTGATCATCTGCGGTGTGGGGACCTTTCTGGGTGTCGTGGCCAATGCGACGGAAATGCTCCTGAATCGCAGGGAAAGGCAGTACCGGATGCAGAAACTCCATATGGTGACGGGTATCTTCTTCGGAGAAGTCGGCACCCGGCTCCTGAAGTACCTCGTCGGGTTTGATCCCTATATAGATGAAATGAGAAACGACCTGATCGTCACCGGGGAGTGGACCGATCGCGAATTCTCAATGGTAAGCCATCGCATTCAGTCCTATGATCACAACATGGACATACACAAGGGTGAGCTTGAGGCACTCCGGTCGTTTCTGGACAAAAAAAGCAGTTTTCTGCTCCGTCTCCTGGAAAATCCGGTCCTCCTGGAACACGAACACCTGACGGAACTTCTCCGGGCCGTTTTTCATCTAAGAGAAGAACTTCTCTACAGAGACGATCTCAACAAACTCCCCGATACCGACTATGCCCATCTTGCCGGAGATCTCAAGAGGGCCTATGACCTGCTGATCGGTGACTGGCTGGAATACATGAGATACCTTAGAGGGCATTACCCCTATCTCTTCTCTCTTGCCATGAGGACCAATCCCTTCAATCCGGACATGAATCCCGTGGTCATGGCATGAACCCCGAAGAAGAGGACAAGGGCCCGTGCGACCATCGCGACCCCGGACGCAAAGAGGACTGTTTTCAGTCGAGAAAGATAAGACGGGAGGTTCCCTCCACTGAGCCGGGCCGATTATTCCGGAAGGTCACCCCTTTTTGTGGCCTCATCAAGGAGGCCCACCGCATAATCCCAGAGCTCAGGGGCACCTTCGGTCATGGGCTGATTTCTCGAAAATACCTGGTGCCGTTTGATTCCATGCTCCTTCCAGCTCTCTCCTTGGCTGTGAAAATTCTGTAAAATGGGCTGCAACCTGTCGAGTGCCGCAGCAAATCTTGCATCAGGGCTCTTGCGCGCTTCAAATTCTTCCCATAATCGGCGAAATTCCCGCCCCTGGTCTTCGGGAAGGAGGCCAAAGACACGTCCGGCCGCTTTCTCCTCCCTCAGGCGTTGATCGGCAATGCCCGCTTCGTCATAGCAATAGGTATCACCCGCGTCTATCTCCACGATATCGTGAACAAGCACCATTTTCATGACCCGCACGAGATCAACGGCCTCCGATGCATAGTCACGGAGAAGGATCGCCATCACGGCGAGATGCCACGAATGTTCGGCGGAATTCTCCTGACGGGAGCAATCCGTCAAAAAGGTCTTCCTCACAATGGTCTTTAGAGTGTCTATTTCCACGATGAATTGTATCTGCCTTTCCAGTCGATGATTCTCCATACAAACCCTTTCCCTATTCCTGATGGACAATCCCGTCTTTCCGAGTCAAAGACCACCGGCTCAGTGGCGTTAGCCATAAGTGGCCGGCTCAAAACGTGACATCAAAGCTCACACCGTGCTGGGTAAAACCCAGCTTTCGATAAAACCGGTGGGGATCTATGCGTTCTCCTGCACTTGAGAGCACCAGCTTGTAGCAGCCCGCCTTGCGGGCCTTGACCATGGCGGATTCCATGATCCTGGTGCCTATCCCTTTGCCCTGCCACGAGGGCGCGACAAACACATCCTCGATGACGGCCGAGGGCGCGCCCATGTGCGCCAGGTTGTCCATGATAAGCAGGGCAAAGGTTCCCACGACATCCTGCGCCACTTCGGCCACAAAAATGTCGTAGTCCGGGTATTGCCGGATCTTCTCGAAGATCCGCTCGGCCTTTTCAATGGAAAGGACCTGCCCCCTGTCCACCTTCGGCTGGGCATAGAGATCGAGAATCTGAAGAAGATCCTTTCGGCCGGCCGGCCGGATGGTCACGTCATTTTCCATGATACTCTCCCTATCTGAGGGTCTGAGTTCTCATCGACAGCGCCGATTCTTCCCTTGCTCTCGATTTGTCGATGCGTATAATGGGGCCGTCTTTCATACACATATTTTTTTATGTTAGCAGATACACGGATACTGTCAACCGAGGCAGGCAATGGAAATCATTGATTCACACACCCATTGGGGTCCTTCCGTCACCATGGGCATCGAGGTCACGACCCGGGAGATTCTTCACCAGGCCGAACAGGGCGGTGTGGACCGCATCGTCGTCTTTCCCTTTCCCTCCCAGGCCCTGGCGGATGAAACCATCAACCGGGAGCTCCTGGCCGAATGCCGGCGCATCGATCGGTTTATTCCCTACTATTACATTCCCGAAGACCTTCGCGCAATCCCCCGAAAAGACGGGTTCTACGGGGGGAAATGGCACTGGAACAGGGGCATACAGGACGCCTCATCCAACTATGAACTGCTCAAGGACCCGGATCTCCCGGCATTCATCGAGGTATCCGAAGCCGTCGATCTGCCCATCATCGTAGAGGAGGAACTCGCCTTTACAGAGATTTTCATGCGTCTCACGAAAACGCTGAAAATCATCATCCCCCACATGGGACTGCTCGGGGGGAATCCCATGGATTTTCTAGAGCGATTCAAGGACCGCGAAAATGTCTGTTTTGATACGGCCCTGGCCTCCCGGCGTACCATTGCAGCCTATGTAGATCAGGTGGGTTCGGAAAGGATCCTCTTCGGGTCGGATATCCCTTTCGGGACCATGAAGAGCGAACTCCGCAAGGTCTTGTCTCTGCAAATCGGGGACAGGGAAAAAGAAAACATCCTTGGCAGGAACTTGAAGAGACTCATCCGTTTAGACCGGGAATAAAAATTCGTGGGGAAAAAGGGGGGCGGTCCGGAGGAGTATACCCCCGAATCAGAGGGCACGGACCATGGCCCTCAGCTAAGAATCCCTGCGCGTCGAAGATCCCCGCCCAATTGGGCGAAAAAAAGACCGGGTTTTCACTTTCGATCACACATTGAACCGTATGTTCAAGATATCCCCATCCTTGACCCCATAGGTCTTCCCTTCCAGGCGAAACAGGCCCTTGTCCCGGAGCCCCTTTTCGGAACCGCATGCCATCAAATCATCATAGGAAAAACACTCGGCCCGGATGAATCCACGGGCCAGGTCCGAGTGGATGGTGCCGGCCGCCTCCACGGCACTCTGACCTCTGGAAATATTCCATGCCCGAACTTCATCGGAGCCCACCGTAAAGAAACTGATATAGCCCAGGATGTCATAGGC
>CAYNYM010000428.1:0-3742 GCA_964401325.1 uncultured Desulfobacteraceae bacterium
CGTCTGCCTCATAGAGCAGGCGCAACCCCTTACTCAGTTCCGGGATGGACCAGTGGCCTGTCTGCTCTGCAAACTGTCGGGCAGAGAAAAAAGGTAAAGACAGTTCTGCAGCCACGTCCTTAGCCCCTCCCCCTTTTTTCACAATCATCTTGGTTTGCAACAACAGTCTTACCTGCCTGTTCAGCATTCCAATGAGGCGAAGAGGTCCCGCTTTCTGATCTTCCTCTTCCAGGAATCTCCCCAAGACTCCCAGGACCGCGGGGCAATTCCTGGTGGAGAACACGTTCATGAGTTCGAAAATAGTGTACATGCGGCTGTGTATGACCAGTTCCTTCACCTGCTCCAACCCAACCCCGCCGTCGCCATGTCTGAGATAGAGTTTCTCGAGCTCACTGTAGAGCTCCCTCAAATTGTTGCCGACGATCTGCTGTAAGTAGGCTGCCCCCCTGGCATCGATTCTCAACCCTACCTCGCCCGCGGCGTCCTTGATCCAGGGTATGACCTGGTTGTCCCTCAAGGCCGTAAAATTGACGGCCCGCCCCCTGGATTTCATTTTCTTATAAAATTTTCGCTTGAAATCGGTCTTGGAAGTGACAAAAATCAGGCAAGTTGACTCGGCGGGTTTTTCCAGGTAAGGCAGGAATTTTTCCAGGGACTCGGCCCTGAAGTTTTCGGTCCTACGCACAATGATGAGGCGGTTGTCCGCCAGAAAGGGCAGTGATAGGGCCCGATTGATGATTTCCTGCGGTTCCGTCTCGGCGCCGTAAAAAATTTCAAGATTGAAGTCTCTGGCGGTCTCCGGGATATAATTGTCCCTGATTTTGTCCAGGACCTTCTCCAGCCTGAATTCGCCCGGTCCGTAGAAAAGATAATAGGGGGCAAGGCGCCGCGCCTTCAGTGATTCGAGGACATCCTCTGGTCGCAACTCACCCGGCATCAAAATCTTTCCATCGTTTTCAGGTATATCCTCTTTGCGAGTTTTCGGGCAATCTCTTCAATGGCCTTCTGTTGGTTGTAGCGGTTCCTGAGAGGGTCGTTTCCCACCGCAAAGCCGGCCTTTTCTTCCATACCTCCGTCCCGCCAAATAATCTTTCCGGTGGCCCTGTCTTTGAGCCTCATATCCAGTTTAATTTTCAAGCGCCTGCCGCTCGTAACGGAATAGGTTTTGAGATACCCTTCGACCGCCACGTCACGGGAATCATAGGTTAGAGAGTCTGTCGTAATTTCGCGGATAGTCCCTGACAAAACCGTTTGGGCCTTTGAAACAGGCACAAGGGCAACCTGAGCATGGCTGATGAATTCTTCCCTGATAATCTTGGTGAAATCCGCCTCAAAACCCATGGTTGAAGAAGTGCTTTCAATCAGTGGAATGGCCAGGCTCTCTATCTCGACACCCACCGGTAAGCCATTGGCTCGAATGTGATAACCGCATCCCACCACCAGGCAGCCGATAACGAAAACCACGGCGACAGGCCAGAATAAGCGACACTCGGGCGGGTCCCACTTTTTTATCTTCCCGACCATAACTTCCTTTTTCATCGATATGATGTAATTTTTTAGCTTTTGAACCTGCATTCAGTTATGGACAGGGCTTTCATTTCGTCAAAAGGCTGGACTCCCATGAAACGATGCAGCCGCTCACAGCCTTCACGCGTCTTCCCGGTCCAGGGCAACATATCCAGCGCGGTCTTTCCCTGTCACACCACGACATTTACCAGTTTATTCTTGACCACAATCACCTTTCGAATCGGTTTTTGACCAATAAATTGCCGGATTCTTTCGTCATTGAGGGCCTCCACCTCAATTTCCTTCTCCCCAAAGGATGCCGGCACTTCGATTCGACTCCGGACCTTACCGTTGACCTGCAGGACGATGAGTCGCTTTTCTACCTCCAGGGCATCGCTCTCATAGGTGGGCCAGGAGACCTCAATCAGACTTTCGTTATGCCCCAGCATGCGCCAGAGTTCCTCCGTCATGTGGGGCACTACGGGGGCCAGCAACACCACCGTGGTTTCAACGGCCTCCCGGACAACCGACCAACAGATGTCATCCTTGCCTTGATCCGTGTTCAGGACCTTATTGATATCGTTGACCAGCTCCATGACGGCGCTGACGGCCGTATTGAAATGGAACCGGTCTTCTATGTCACCGGTCACTTTCTTGATGGTCTGATGGGTCTTGCGATGGAGATCTCGCAAATTTTCCGGCAGTGATTCCTTGCCCCCGTAAACGCATACCTTCAATATCTCCAGGAGGTTTTCGTCCACGAGACGCCAGACCCGATGCAAAAACCTGAAGGAACCTTCCACCCCCTGGTCGCTCCACTCCAGATCCCGTTCGGGCGGGGAGGCAAAAAGGCAGAACATACGGACGGTATCCGCCCCGTAACGCTCGATCAAGTCCTGGGGGTCCACCACATTTTTCTTGGACTTGGACATCTTGACGGTGTTACCCGTAATGATTTCCGAGCGGCAATGGATGCACCGGTTGTCTTCAACTTCGCTCGGAAAGAGATACCCGTGTTTGGGGCACTCCTGGGTCTCTTTGCAGACCATGCCCTGGGTCAAGAGATTGGTAAAGGGCTCCCGGATCTTCAGATGGCCAAAATCCTTCAAAACCCGGGTATAAAACCGTGAATAGAGGAGATGAAGGATAGCATGCTCGATACCCCCGATATATTGATCCACCGGCATCCAGTAATCCACCCGTTCGGGATCCAGCGGCCCCTCGTCATATCCCGGGCAGGCATAGCGATCGAAATACCACGAGGACTCCACGAAGGTGTCCATGGTATCTGTTTCACGTCTGGCTTTTCCTTTGCAGCGAGGGCATGTGGTTTCATAAAAGGAGGGTTCCTGGGGTAAAGGAGAACGGCCGTTTGGACTCATCTCGAGATCAAGGGGCAGGACCACGGGCAGATCTCCCTCAGGGACCGGCACGGTGCCGCATTTATCACAATAAATCACCGGAATCGGAGCACCCCAGTAACGCTGCCTGGATATATTCCAGTCTCTCAAGCGATAGTTTACCGTCTTATGACCCAGGCCCCTGGAATCCAGATATTCCGCGATACTGTCTAATGCCGCCAGGTTCCTCTGGCCGTCGAAGGGTCCGGAGTTTACCAGAATGCCCTCCTCCTCATAGGCCTCCGTCATGGCCTCTTCCTTCAGTTCCCGGTCAGGCGGCTTGATAACGACCCTGAGTTTCAGACCATATTTTTGGGCAAATTCAAAGTCTCTCTGATCGTGGGTCGGCACGGCCATGATCGCCCCGGTGCCGTAATCAAAGAGCACGAAATTGGCCACGTAAATAGGGATCTTTTCATTCGTGACGGGATTGAGGCAATATCTGCCTGTAAACACCCCCTCTTTGACCGTGAAATCGGCCGTTCTGATATAGTTATCCACCTTGAGGGTACGCTCTACAAAGTCCAGGACCTGCTTTTCCTGAGGCAATCCCTTGATGAGGCCCTTGAGCATGGGGTGTTCAGGGGCAAAACACAGGAAGGTGGCCCCGAAAATCGTATCCTGGCGTGTCGTATAGACCTCGATCGACTCATCCGAATCCACGATGGGGAATCGGATTATGGCCCCGTAACTCTTGCCGATCCAGTTCCGCTGCATGGTAAGGACCCTTTCGGGCCAACCCGGCAGTTTGTCACAGTATTCCAGGATATCGTCGGCATACTCGGTGATCTTGAAATACCAGGAGTCCATTTCCTTGAGCGTGACTTCCTGATCAG
>CAYNYM010000429.1:0-3719 GCA_964401325.1 uncultured Desulfobacteraceae bacterium
CCATTCATTTTGCCGGCACGGAAACCGCCAACCAGCACGGCGGTTATCTGGAAGGTGCCCTGAGCGCCGCCGAACGGGCGGTCATGAATCTCGAGGGAAAGGGTGACGTCCTTAATCCAATAACTTGACATCTGTATTATTGGTCTGCGATGGAACTCGGGATACCGATGGTGAATTTGGCGAAGAGATTTGACCTGATGGAAACCCACCTTAAAATGTGCAACTCTACCTCCTGAGGGACGGGCTTTGTCCTTTCGGGAGCTCCGTATTCCATTCCAATAAAGCCAAATCCATAGGGAGAGGGGGACGTTTGCAATGAAAATCATCGTTTTGAACGGAAGCCCCAAGGGTGACGTCAGCGTCACGATGCAGTATGTCCATTTTATCAAGAAGAAGATCCCGCAGCACGAACTGAAAATTCTGAACATCTCGCAACGAATCAAGGTCATCGAAAAGGAAGAAAATTCCTTCCGGGAAATCATCGATGAGGTCATGTCTGCGGACGGTGTGCTGTGGGCCTTTCCGCTCTATTTCCTGCTGGTTCCTTCCAACTACAAAAGATTCATAGAGCTCATCTGGGAGGGAGCGGCCGAAGATGCCTTCAGGGGCAAATATGCGGCTTCTTTTAGCACATCGATTCATTTCCATGACCATGTCGCCCACAATTATATCAATGCCATCTGCGACGATCTCGACATGAAGTACGCCGGGTGGTTCTCTGCCGGCATGTATGACCTGCTGGAGGAAAAGGAAAGGAAGCGGCTGATCCTATTCGCCGAGCACTTCTTTGATACCATCGAAAACAACAAGCCCACGTCGAAGAACTTCCACCCGCTGATTGACAGCGCGTTCGAGTATGTTCCGGGGGATGTTCAGGGCAGGATCGGAATGGGCGACAAAAAGGTGTCGGTTCTTACGGACTCGAAAAATGAGAGAACGAATTTGGGTCGAATGATCCATCGCTTTACCAGGGCCTTTTCTGGTGAGGTAGAGGTGGTCGATCTAAATGAGATCGAAATCAAGGGAGGATGCCTGGGCTGCATTCAGTGCGGGTACGATAACACCTGCTCATACGGTGATAGGGACGGCTACGTCGAGTTCTTCAACACAAAGGTAAAGGCGGCCGATATACTCGTTTTCGCCGGATCGATAAAGGACCGGTATTTGTCCTCACGATGGAAACTGTTCTTCGATAGGAGTTTCTTCAATAACCACGTGCCTGTGATGACGGGCAAACAACTCGGATTCATCATCTCCGGACCCTTGAGCCAGATACCCAACCTGAGGCAGGCACTGGAAGCCTTTTATGAGGTCCAGCAGGCCGGCGTCGTGGATTTCATAACCGATGAATGGGGTGATTCGGCGCAGATCGATGCCCTCTTGCAGAGTCTGGCTGAGCGACTCATCCGCTTTGCCGACGAGGGATATGCAAAGTCTGCCAGTTTCCTTGGGGTGGGCGGCAGTAAAATTTTAAGAGACGACATCTATGGTCGACTGCGATTCCCCTTTCGGGCGGATCACAATTTCTACAAGAAGAAAGGATTGTACGATTTTCCACAGAAAGATTACAAATCGCGGATTACGAATTCAATGATGATGCTCCTGAACCGAATACCATCGATGCGAAGGGAAATCTATACCAAGCGGATAAAAACGGGGATGATCAAGCCGCTGCAAAAGATACTGAAAAGAGCATAAAAAATCTGCCAAAACGACAGGAATCGCAGACAGGACACGTAGAAGAGAGATCCTTCTGTAATGGAAGGGGAACGCCGGCAAAAAAAAATAGATTAACGGCTCATCAATCAGTGGCTTTTGCAAGCCCTCAGGGAGTCTCGGCATGGAATCCCGCGCAACGATCGCTTTCGCAAACCATCGCCCTGAGACCGTTGATGCTGCAAAACGGTTGATGGTGCGTCATGACGCCATTATCCTTGAGGAGCCACGGGACGATCGGTTTCATCGGATGCTTTCATGGGAACTGAGCATCGATTCCTACCTCATGAGGCTTGATCTCGAGTATCCTGAATTCAGCCGACGCATGTCGGCAACACTGCGTGAACTCCATGCGGCCGGGAAAGAGATCTACCAGGTCGAACCCTTTTTGGAGAAATTGCTCGAGATCCATGAAATCTTTGATTTACAACAAGCTGATCAAAAAGGAAGAGTTCGAGGAGACCCTGGACCCATACCCACACACCCGGGATGAACTGGAAACCGCCGAAGCCGTTCGGAATCTTTCGCTGGAGGATTGCCGCCGTCTTTTTCCTTCGATCCGCCGGGCCTCAACCGAGACCGCTCGGGACATGGTTCGTCGTTACCTGGACCGGAAATGAAAAGTTTGCCCACAAACAAATGTCAAAGGGGGGCGGGCCATGCTAATACCTTGGAATTTCGACAAAGACACCTGGGGTCAGATTTTGCTTTGTGAAATGTGAAGAAGTTTTCAGTAAGATAAAAGGAATTTTTGTCCAGCCAATCAATGGGTTACGATCCTTCTCATGCCTGAACCAACATGACCATGAAAATCCTGTTTCATGCACCAAGCTGGGATGTAAAATGGACCCCAAATTACGATGAAGTCTTCTACCTTCGAATACTACTTTGTTGTGGATCTGCAAATATCGAAGACAAAACGGGGAGCAAAAATAGCTCCCCGTTTTCAATGATATCGATAAATTATGGCGGAAGTGCATGGGAATCGAACCCACCTACCAGGGTTTTAGCCCGGTACACCGGATTTGAAGTCCGGGAGCCCCACCAGTGAGCTTTCCACTTCCGCGGGTCATACTAATCTTATGAGGGCACGATGTCAATGCCGCAATCATGACCCTGATCACCATCTGGTCATACCTGGCGTGGTGCATTCAGGCATGATGAATCCCCTGGGTTTTACTGATGGTGATGGCCGTTCGCGCTCATCCGGGAATGCCCGTTTCCTGACGAGCACAACCTAGGACATGAACCCAATGACGATATTTAGAATCCTTCGAATCGGTTCGGCCGCACCCCAGAGAAGTTGGTCTCCGCAACTGAAAGCGGCCAGGTAATCCGGGCCGAGGAGCATCTTGCGAAGCCTTCCGACAGGCACCGTCAGTGTTCCGCTTACCGCCGCCGGCGTCAGGTCCTTAAGGGTGGAGTCCTTGTCATTGGGCACGAGCTGGACCCACTGATTGGCCTCCTGGATCATGCCGGATATCTCATCCATGGGCACGTCCCGGTTCAACTTGATGGTAAAGGCCTGGCTGTGGCAGCGCATGGCGCCCACTCTCACGCAGATCCCATCGATCGGGATGGGTTTAGAGGTGCCCAGGATCTTGTTGGATTCTACAAAGCCCTTCCATTCTTCTCGTGTCTGCCCGGATTCCATGGGGCTGTCGATCCATGGGATCAGGCTGGCGGCCAGAGGGGCCCCGAAAAATTTTGTGGGAAAGGCGGTCCCCCGGAGCTCTTGGGTGAGCAGGGCGTCGATTTCAATGGCCGTAGAAGCGGGGTCATCGAGGCGGTCGCGGGAGGCATCCCCCAGGAAGGCCATTTGCGAAACCAGTTCCTTCATGTTGTTGGCCCCCGCGCCCGATGCGGCCTGATAGGTCATCGATGAAACCCATTCCACCAGTCCTTCTGAAAAGATACCGGAGAGGGCCATGAGCATCAGACTCACTGTACAGTTCCCGCCGACATAGGTCTTGACGCCGGAAGACAGGCCCCGGTCAATGACG
>CAYNYM010000430.1:0-3713 GCA_964401325.1 uncultured Desulfobacteraceae bacterium
TACAGAATTTAGCTGAAGATGTTGCCAAGAGTCAAAGGCAGACTTGATCCTCACCTTGGATGTGTATATTGTTCCCTCTAAAATGCCGTGATGAAACATCTAATAATTCGTAAGTGTCTGATTGAACGGGAGCACGTAAATGAAAAAGAGAGAATGGTCCATTGCCCTTAAGTCTTATATTGAAGCACAGCGACGGCAAAATCCAATTCTCGATCGAGGCAGGCTCTCGGATGAGGAAGAATGGCATTGCCGTATCATTGGCGGTGAATTCATCAGGTGGCATCAACAATATCTTCACGACATCCTTAGTCAACGCGCGGCGTTAATGATAACTAATTTCGATCCAAATCCCCTTATAGTGGTTACGACAACGATGCCTGGCTTGGTCGCGATGCAGGAAATCATATCAGAGCCGTCAGAAAACATTGTTTACCTGGATGAAGAAGAGTTTGATTTGTGGGAAAAGCAAAATCCAGTGGACCGGTTCACTTTTCATATCCATCACTGGAGTTACTTTCGCAGTGTGGACCAAAAAATAAGTAAACAGGCAGGAGAGTCCTTTCCGTCAGTTAACGTGGATGAGCTACGCATACATGGCAACGGCGATTTATGGGGCGATAATTGTGGCGTTTTTGGAGACCATCTCTGGCAATGGAATGGGCATGAAATGATATTATTGGAAGAAGCATTCTGCCAGGGTGTCTACTGAAATCTGAGAATTTGGCAAGAAAGCGGTCAACGATTGGCACCGTTCCGGGTCGGACTCAACTTGATCAAAAATGACCTGCGTGCAACAGGTCACTCATGAATTCCAGCGCACGGGTTGATGACCTTTCGTTCCAGTGTAATGGTATGCAAATGAGGCGGTGGTTTTAAGCGGGGGATGAAGACGGATGATGGCAACCTCATCGACAGGCGAGGAACGTTTCCATGTTTTCTGATTCAAGGATACTTTGATGGAAGACGCAATACCGGATCCTGAAATATTAATAAGGCTTGCGAAGACAAAGATGCCCTTTGGGAGATACAAGGGGCGCCTGCTCATCGATCTTCCCGAACCCTATGTCCTATGGTTTGCAAAAGAGGGTTTTCCCAGTGGGGAACTGGGCCGGATGCTGAACATCGTGTACGAAGTAAAGGTGAACGGGCTCGAGTATCTTTTCAAGCCGTTGCGATGATCAGGGAAATGGGGGAAACGGAGATGCGGAGAAACGTTGACACGGAGGTGCGGAGATGAGCAGCTTTAGTCAAGGGGTCTGGCCGAAACGACCATAAGAAAATAAATAACTGTTTCCATTCACAAGAAACAGGCAAACAATTCAATGAACAAGAAGCGTTTGGTTTATTCAGTCGATGTCTGCCGAATCCGCAATCGGGAACGATATCCAATGCCGAGACATTACCGAAAACAGCCTTGGGCCGAAATCGGTCATCATCAGGTCTTCCAGAACGATCCATTTGTGCCATTTAGACTTGAAAGTAAAATACGGCGTTGAAAAATTTCGGTTATTTCCTGAAAAAACGGGGGCAGGCACAAATTTAACGGAGACCCATGGGAGGTGGAGATCACGCCATGCGACGCAGTGGGCCGATGAGCCTGATCGGACTTCTTGTCAGCCTGATGCTGGTCGCCGCAGTAGCGGCGGTCGGGGGTCAGTTCTCCCCGGATGCCTGGTATCAGGGGATCACGAAGCCCGCCTGGACACCTCCGGGTTGGCTGTTCGGACCGGTTTGGACTTTTCTCTATGCCTCAATGGGCGTGGCCGCCTGGCTGGTATGGCGTGAACACGGTGCACGCATTTCAACATCGGCGGGCGTTGTTTACATCCTGCAACTGATCCTCAATGTTATCTGGTCCTGGATCTTCTTCGGCCTCCATCAAATCGGGTTGGCCCTGGCGGATCTGATCGTCATGTGGGTCCTCATCGTGGTAACCACCCTCTTGTTTTGGAAGGTGCGCCCGGCAGCCGGCATTCTTCTGTTACCCTATGTAGCGTGGGTGGCTTTCGCAGGCATTCTGAACTCGGCCATCTGGATCCTGAATGCATAGGGGAGAATGGGGCAGGGGGCAAGTCTTGTTTTGTGAATTGTGGCATGTTGGGATATTTCTTGTCTCGATTTGAAAGAGGAAGGAGAGACAGGGGGACGAGGAGAAAGGGAGACAAAGGGACAGGGAGAGGCACGGGGACCTGGGTTCAAATTTCGGGTCAGAAACCCTTTGCGATCAGCCACGCCTTAAAAAAGGGATTGACAAACCGATACGCCTTGTCCTTGGCAAAGATGATCTTCCGATTCATTAGTTTGGTCATGGCTTTACTCACGGAGGACGGTTGGCGGATGCCGCTTTCCTTCAGAAACCGGGCCGAAGTTGGAGCCTTTCCACCGACTCTTGCCAGGGCGGCGAGGCATCTCAGCTGCAGGGCCGTTAAATCGTTCAGAATAATTTCGTAGGATTTCGATTCCCTTGAAAAAATCAATTCAAAGGCCTTTTTCAGATCCTTTGGGGTAACTGCGCTCCCATAGGAGGTTACACTCCAGAGCGCCTCACACAGTTGCTGGATGTCTCCAGTGACCAGATCTGTCAGATCAAATATTCTGTCCAGGGCCTCATCCGAAATTGTTCGTTTCCCAATGAGGAACTTTTTTCTGAGAAAAACTGTGAAATCCTTCTTTGGGATCGGTCCCACCGTAATAGGAATGGCTGCTTTGAACAATGGGGATTCCGGGTGGGTGAAAATCTGTTCCATTTTGTTCCTGATACTACCTGCAAAAACGTAGGCAATTTGATCATGATACTGGATTTTTGATCGCAAGACAGCCAGTGTTGTTTTTGACTCCTTAAGATTTAAGATGTCCTGGAATTCGTCAAAGACAATGATTGAATTTTTTTGTTGGATGGACGCAATCAGGTCGAGAGTTCCTTCAAGGGCATCTGGTTTTAGCTGTACTGACTGATCCAAGGTCACGACGGGAAGACCGGTGATGGAATCCACGCCGAGCTTGGGGCGAAGCGAGGCAAAATATTTCAAGATTTTGCTCAAAAGGTTACTATTTGATTCGAGAGAGATGAATGCCCTGATTATTCTTTGACAAAAGTCATGGGAGGTTTTGATTTCCATAGTATCGATGAGTAATGTCTTGCAAGACCTGATCCTGCGCGTGGTTTCAAAGATCAGGGAGGTCTTTCCGATCCGTCTTTCACCCTGGAGCAAAACGTTCTGATGGGAGCGCAATAGTTCGGACAATTGTTTGATTTTTCCCTTCCGGCCACAGAAATCTTCACCGCTTACAACCGTACCATATTTAAAAGGGATCATGTCCACTCCCCTCCGCAGTTTGGCTTTACACTGATTTGTATTATGCTAAATAGCGTAATGCTAAATAGTGAAAGTGTCAAACTGAAAAACCAAACTCCCTTTTCGTAAAATAAGTTACCTGGTCGGACCACGGTAACTATTTGAAAAAATGTAAAAATACGAAAATTAGACCTTATCGAGGGCTTAAAAGCCTCTTTTTAAGGGTTAAATTGGCATTTCAATGCCGCCGGGGGCCAGGTGCGATCCAGACGCCGTGAAACGCTTGTCCATCGTAACTGTTCAGGTGGTTTAGGCTTGTAGGCTAAAGGCTATTCGTTTCCGAACCCTATCCGCGCATTGACCGAAGCAGGGCGCCCAAAACCTTCTCGGCTTCCACAATACATTTCTTCTTTGGGG
>CAYNYM010000431.1:0-3704 GCA_964401325.1 uncultured Desulfobacteraceae bacterium
TTACCAATGATCCCTGGGCCCTGGCCGGACACCTGAACGATGTCTGCGTCCTCAGCCCCATCTTTTACAAGGGCCACTTGACATCCTTCACGGCCTGCGTCTTCCACCATTCCGACATCGGGGGCAGGGTCTCTTCGGACAACCACGATGTCTTCGAGGACGGCCTCTTTATTCCCCTGGTCAAGCTCTATGATCAGGGGGTTATCAACGAAGCGGTCATGGAGATGATCCGATGGAACGTCCGCACCCCCGATGAGGTCATCGGAGATATTCGTTCACAGATCGCAGCCAATCATGTCTGCGAGGAGAAGATCCGCCAGATGCTCGATGAATATCGCCTGGAAGGCCTCGACGAACTGGCGGACGAGGTCATCGAACGGACGGAAAAGAGCATGCGAGCGGCCATCGGGAAGGTCCCGGACGGCGTCTACCGGGCCGAAGGCATCGTGGAGCAGATGGAAGGCAAGGAAGACGTGGTGATCAAGGTCGCGGTGGAAGTCAAAGGGAGCGACATCACGGTGGATCTCGACGGTTCCTCTCCTCAGGTCAACTGGGGCGGAAACGTGGTCTTCAATTTCACCTATGCTTACGTGTTCATGGCCATGAAAAGCATGTTCGATCCGGACATTCCCAACAACGACGGATGTGCCGCCCCCATCGCCATGAAGGCCCCGGAAGGGTCCGTGGTGAACTGCAACTTCCCGGCCGCCGTCGCCGCCCGGATGCAGATCGGGCACTTCATTACCGAGATCATTTACAGGGCCATGGCCGAGGCCCTTCCGGACAGGGTCATCGCCGGAAGCGGTGGAACGCCGGCCACCATGAATGTTTTTTACGGCAGGCGAAACAACGGCAAACCCTGGCATTCCGTCATTATCCGGGGCGGAGGCATGGGCGCCAGTACCTCCAATGACGGGTATTATACCTTCATCTTCCCGGCCAACGGTGCCAACACACCCATTGAGATCCTCGAGAGCGATACCCCTCTGATCGTGGAACGGCGGGAAATCCTGACGGACTCCGGGGGACCGGGCAGGATGAAGGGGGGACCGGGACGCCGCGTCGTTTTCCGCGCGCCCGATGACGAGGGGTACGCCCCCATGCCCCCGGTGAACCTCGGGATCCAATCCGGGAGATTTCGGTACCCTCCTGGGGGACTTTTTGGGGGCAAGACCGGTGCCAGGGCCCAATTCCTCATCAATCAAAAACCCGGTAACCCATACGGCCTCACGCAATTCGGCCCCGGCGACGTGGTGGTCATGGATGCGGCCGGAGGCGGAGGATACGGAGATCCCCTGGAGCGAGACCCCGAACTCGTGGAGAACGATGTGACGGACGGCTACGTCAGCCTGAAGCGCGCGAGGAAAGACTACGGTGTCATCATCGACGCCCGGACACTAAAACTCGACCTTGAGGCCACGAAGGCCTTGCGGACCGCTTTACAGAAGGAGAAAGGTCATGGATCCTGACAAAAAACTGTACCCTGCGTCCTTCAATCCCCTGTTTTCTAAACCCTCCCGGTCCATGCCCAAGGAAGTCGCTTTGATCGGGGCCGGCACCATCGGGCCGGATATCGGCTATTACCTGAAAAGCGCCATGCCGGAGATCACACTTTACGTGGTCGACGTGGTGGAGGCCCCCCTGAAAAGCGCTGAAAAACGGCTTACCGGTTACGCGCAGAAAGCCGTGGACAAAAAAAAAATGAAAGAAGACCGGGCCCGGGCCGTGATGGAGGACATCGTCTACACCACGGACTACAATCAGATAAAGAATTGTGATCTGGTCATCGAGGCGGCCACTGAAAACATCCCCCTGAAACAGAAAATATTCGGGCAGGTGGAAGATCTCGTGTCCGAGGACGCCGTCATCACCTCCAACACCAGTTCCATCCCAGCGGACCGGATCTTTTCCGGCATGAAGCATCCCGAAAGGGCCACCGTAACTCACTTCTTCGCCCCTGCCTGGCGCAGCCTCCCCGTGGAAGTGATCCGTTGGGAAGGCGCCGCCTCCGAGACGGTAGACTATCTCTGCTGGTTTTTCGCCCACACTGGGAAGACCCCCATGGTCACGGACAATGTCATCTGCTTTATGCTGGACCGGGTCTTTGACAACTGGTGCAATGAGGCCGCCTACCTGCTGAACCAGGCCACGGCGAGTCGGATCGACAAGGTGGCGGAAGAGTTCGTCTTTGCGGGCCCCTTCTTTGTCCTGAACATGGCCAACGGGAACCCCATTATCATCGAAACCAATACCCTCCAGATGGAGGAGGGCGCCCACTATCTGCCGGCCCCTATTCTCGAATCCGTGGACAAATGGATCACGCACCGACCGGGCTCTAAGGTGGAGGTTCCCGAAGATCTGAAGCTTCTTATCCGGGACCGGATGCTGGGGATCCTTTTTTCCCAGTCTTTCGATATCATCGACAGGGGTATCGGAACCAGAGAGGATCTGAATTTCGGATGCCAGATCGCCCTGGGATTCCGAAAGGGCCCCTTTGATTTGATGCGCGAGCTGGGTGAAGCGGAAGTCGGTCGCATCATGGAAAAATTCCTGAAGGACCGCCCCGGCTTTCCCGGGGCAAAGGCCCCCCTTTCCCACTATCAGGCCTTCAACCGCCATCTCCTGGTGGATGACCTGGAGGGCGTCAAGGTGATCACCCTCCGACGTCCCCAGGCCATGAACGCCATCAGCGATGAAATCACCAACGAGATTCTCAGGGTCCTGAAGGCCCACGCGAACGACCCGGCCGTCAAGGGTTTCGTCCTGACCGGATACGGCGAAACGGCCTTTTCGGCCGGAGCGGATATCGGCCGGTTCCCGGAAATGCTTGGAGACCGTGAGGCCTCGATCCAATACGCCAGGGCCTGCGCGGACGTTCAACTCTTCATGGATCGGATGAAAAAGCCCGTCGTGGCGGCCGTCAACGGTATGGCGCTGGGCGGCGGACTGGAATTGGCCATACGGTGTCACGCCATGGTGGCCACCCAAAACGCCTCCTTTCAGTTTCCTGAAATCACCCTGGGCATCCTCCCGGCCATCGGGGGGTGTGTGGTCCCTTATCGAAAGTGGCCCCAGGGGGCCGAACTCTTTCATGAGATGTTGTGCCTGGCCAGACCTATTTCAGCCAGAGAGGCCGAAGATACAGGCATGGTACACAGGGTGGTCGGGGATGTGACCGAGTTGATGCAGGCGGCCGTAGAAGAAGCCATGGCTCTTCAGGGCCATATCCCCGAAATTCTTGAAGGGCCTGTCACGATCCCGGAAGTCGTGATCCCGGACCCGCCCATGGCCGGGAAACTCCCCTTGAGCAAAGAGGCCGTCGCCATCACGGCCAGGACCATCAAAGAAGGGGCCGCGGCCCGGAGCTTTCCCGAGGCCCTGGAATGCGGTTATCTGGGCTTCGGGGATATCGCCCGTACAGATGCCGCCAGGGAAGGAATCTCCTCGTTCCTGGAGAAGAGAAAGCCTGTTTACAAAAATTAGGAGAGAGAAATGGTCGGAATCACATCTTTCGGAGCCTATGTACCCCTTTTCAGACTGGACAAAAAGGTCCTTGGCGGAAGGGGAGAAAAGGCCGTCTGTAATTTTGACGAGGACAGCCTCACCATGGCCGTCGAGGCGGTCAACGACTGTCTGAAGGGCATGGACCGGCAGGGTGTCGAGGCCCTCTATTTCGGGACCACCTCCTCGGTTTACAAGGAACA
>CAYNYM010000432.1:0-3694 GCA_964401325.1 uncultured Desulfobacteraceae bacterium
GATCGGGCGAACGGGTGGCAAAGACACCGTGAATATCCGGACCCCAGGGCGTTTTGGTCTGAAGCACGCTTCTGTTCCCCCTGTCCTGCCAGTAGAGCACGATGAGATGAGAGCATCTTTCAATATCCAGAAGGGCCGGTGCGAATTTTTCGAAAATTTCAAGAACACTCTCATCATTTTTGTGTTTACCCTGAAAAGGGGCGTCGGCACGATCCTGATAAGGGGATCGGACGACACCGATTGGGTTAAGTCTGCCTATGTTTTTCATCTCTCTTACTCCTCCCGTTTCACGTTTCAACTTTTCGACAGGTCCACTCTTGTCATAAACTCCGGGAATAATGGCGTTCAACAAAGTCATAACCATAACATAGAGAAACAATTTTGTTTGAGTAACCTACCGTCGCACATCGAACCGGGCAAAAAAAACCCCCGGGCAGGAGAAATAACCCAGGGGCCGTTATGGGGTACAGGCAGCAAGCCTGGTTTTTTCAACCTAATTCTGATCCGATGGATGTCAAGGCGCAAAAAAGGAAAACTCACCCTGGGAGTCAAAGGGGATAGAGGAAGGGACCATGAATCCACCCTCAACACTTATTTTACCCTTTAGCCGGTAGTGAAGTTTTTCCTTATTCTGAAGCCCCAGCACACCTCTCAAAATGTCAACCACGGAAGAGTAGACCTTCATTGGAATCGTGGTGGTGCCGTAAGCAGGTATGATCCTTTTTTGGTCTGACACGCCTGCGGCCAATGTTGTCCCGTTGACCTCCAGTTCGCAGTCGATGCCCTTTATATCCAAGGGGACGTCATTCGGATTGATGACTCTGATTTCAATCTGAAGAACGGTCTCAAGGACCTTGACCTCCTGCACCTGAATATCGGCAAGATTTACCCGGGGGGCTTGCAGCCTTTTGCCCAGCCCTGCGCAGCCTGAAAATGCCGCCCATATAAAGCCCAGACAAACAAGGAATAGGATAGGTCGTCTTATCCGCTTATTCATTGTTAACCTTTTGATGACGTCCATTGAGGTCATGCCTATTGCGGCGGGATGTATCGAAGATGGATGGAAAAATCGATGGCCATGGCAATAAAAGCGGCAACAGCCGGGGTCAAGAACCAGGCGAGGAGGACATTTGACAACGTGCGCCCCCTAACGGACTTAATGCCCCTGATTATGCCGATCCCCAGGACCGCACCTACGACGGCCTGGGAGGTCGAGACCGGAACGCCCACAAAGGTATAGACGTGCACAGTAAGGGCCTCGGCAAGAACCACAACCAGGGCGGAAAAGGCATCCACCTTTACGAGCCTTTTACCGATGGTCTCGATGACACGGCCGCTGAAGGTCAATATTCCCAGACCGATGCTGAGACCTCCGATAAGGGCGGCACTAAAAAGACTTAGCTTGCCGGCACCCACAAAAACGGCCGTCACATTGGCCACGTTGTTCGCCCCCAGAGTATAAGCCCCATAGGAACTGGCCGCAATGAGCGCGGAGCGTATCATTTGATCGGACTGGAAGAGGTTGAGGGGCGCCCTGTTATAAATAAATGCCAGCAATTTATAAACGATGACAGCAAAAATCATTCCTCCGATCGGGGTCCCCAGCCAACAAGCGACCACTTTTTCGAGGCCGGATACATTGATTTCCCGATTCAGGAAGCCGATGCCGATGATGGCGCCCACGACGGCCTGGGAGGTGGAGACCGGAGGGGCCAGGACCGTCGTGAGCGTCACGGTCATAGCGGCCCCAATGGAACAAATGACGGCCTGATCAAGGGTCAGATGGGTTAGGCCTTTAAGGGTCTCTATGCCCGCCTGACCTTCCAATATTGCCCCCAGAAGGACAAAAGCCGCCGCCAGGAACGCCGCCGTCCAGAACTTGATCATTTTGGAGGATACGGCCGCACCGAATACGTTGGACGCATCATTCGCCCCCAGGGACCACCCTAAAAAAATGCCGCCTAGTAAGGAAAACATTATACGGTTCGCTTCATGCTGATGATGTTTGCTCTCTTGGACACCCTGTCGGCCTGGTCTGAAATATCCCCCATCCTTACGATCCACCCCTTGAGCAGCACCTTATGGAAGGGTTCCAGATCGGAATTAAAGATATTGGTAATAATCCGGCGCTCAATATGATCACAATGACTTTCATTGTGATCAATGGTGGCGACCAGGGTTCTCACTCCCTCGTTCCTTCTGAACAGGGCTTCGACCTGCCGGATCATGAGATTGCAGCTGGCAAGAGACACGCTCACGAGTTCCTTCAAATCGGGCACGATAAAGTCCGGGATCTCAATTTTTTCCGTTCTGATCATGTGCAATAGCAACTCAAAGATCCCCGGAATGACATCAATGGTCTCGAGAAGCCCCATAATATCCCCCCTGGACTCGGGCAAAAGGGCCTTGCCATACATCATATTCTTAACTTCTTCACGGATGTCGTCAGCCTTGGATTCGAACTTATGGGTCTGTTCCGTCATGAAATCGAAATCACCCGTGCAGTCCTCATCAATGCAGATAGCGATGGCTTGGGTGAAGCACTCTTGGGTCATCCTGAGATTGTCCAGGTAGCTGTCGATCAGTTTTTCCACCATGCGTTGTTTCTTGAAAAGGAACCTGAACATGCGGCCGACCTCCAATATGCGGCATGATAAATGACAACGCGAGGAGTAATTCTCACGTCTTTGAATCTGCAGGCAGAGCCTTATCTCCGAACACCCCTAAAAAAGGCTGATGTGGCCTCACTCACGCCCGAGGGGTGACATCCGGAGGGACGCTCAAGATAATGGGACCCATAAAATTTGTCAAGAGATATCGGGATCATAACCCGCACAAGAACCGGCCGACGACAACGGAAGCGGGCACTGATCGAAGAACTCCGGGCCAAGGGGAAGATTGAATAGGGTTCAAGGGATAGCTTCTCTTTTAAGGATATCGTAATAGGTCAATATTCTGTGCACATAGCGCACGGGCTCGGTGCCTCGTGCGTAGCCATGCCGGGTTTGCTTGTAGTATTTCGGGTAGCGAAGGAGCGGCAGAATCTGCTCCAGCGAGGACCAACTCTGCGGGTTGAGATTCATTTCTCTCGCGATTTCCTGGGCATCCAGGATATGTCCGTGCCCAACGTTATAGCTTGCAAGGGCAATGAGCAGTCTGTCCGGATCCTTGGCCTCCCCATACCTGGTGTAGAGCTTCCGGAGATATTTGACGCCTCCTGAGATGCTTTGGATGGGATCGCGGCGGTCCCCAATCTCCATATCTTTTGCCGCATCCTGGGTGACCTGCATGATGC
Organism: uncultured Desulfobacteraceae bacterium; assembly: GCA_964401325.1. GTDB lineage: Bacteria > Desulfobacterota > DSM-4660 > Desulfatiglandales > HGW-15 > CAYNYM01. The sequence continues at coordinate 3,296 of CAYNYM010000432.1, forward strand.
CCTCTACCCCAGTAAAACTCTTGGCATTGGGATCGAAATGAGATTCCTGGTAGATAATGGCGGCAATCCATCTCCAGTCAAAACCGTGTTTTTGGGCCGTCTTCCGGATGAGATCCTTATAGGTCGGGAGTCGCGTCTCAATCCTCTCATGGAATTTTTTCAGATCCATGTAGTCGAAGATTTCCACATTGGCGTAGTATTTCTCGTAAATCCTCGCCAACAAGCCATTTTCCCTGATTTTCCTTAAAAATCCATTGATCTCCCCGAGGAGTCGCGATTCGCCTTTTTTGACGGCCCATCCGAGGGATTCGGGCTCTTCAATAGGGAAGGCTATTCTGATGTCGGGATAGTAACGTCGATTAAGGAGGGCGATATTGGAATCCGCTATGGTGACTTCGA
>CAYNYM010000433.1:0-3687 GCA_964401325.1 uncultured Desulfobacteraceae bacterium
TGCCGGGGACGTGGCTGGCGATCGATATCGGGACAAACGGTGAACTGGTCCTGGCCTCTGAAGGAAGGCTTCTTACCTGCGCCGCGGCTGCAGGCCCTGCCTTCGAGGGCGGGTGTATCGAGCAGGGAATGCGAGCTGAACCGGGTGCCATATGTGCAGTGAATATGGGTGAGGGGGTCCGTTTATCGGTCATAGGCGACACGGAACCGAGGGGACTTTGCGGTTCCGGACTGATTGATACCGTATCGGAAATGATCAGGCTCGGCCTCATCAAAAAGACCGGTCGCATCAAAGATCCGTCGGATTGTCCTGTAGGCCTGCCGATACCGTTGAAAAAAAGAATCAAGCGGACCCCGAAAGGGTGCAAGTTTGTTCTCTCAGAGGGGAGAAATGAGGTTGCGGTCACCCAAAAGGACATCAGCGAATTGCAGTTGGCCAAAGGGGCTATCCGGGCGGGCGCAGAGATATTACTGGATGAACTCCGGATGAAACCCGCCGACCTGGATGGGGTCTTGCTTGCCGGGGCCTTCGGGAGCAGCGTTTGCCGGGAGAGCATCCGGGGCATCGGTCTGCTTCCGGATATCCCTCTGGAGCGCATAAGATCAGTTGGAAATGCTGCAGGTTCAGGTGCCATAAGGGCCCTTTTGTCAAGAAAACAGCTTGCCCTTGCCTCAACCCTGGCCGCAAGATGCGAATACAGAGAATTGTCCACACACCGGGAGTTTGCAGCTAAATTCGCCGGGGCATTGGGTTTTGAAGTGCCTTTAGAACCCCCGGGGCTGCCTTAGATTGACCGCCCGGATTGCATATGATACCTGAGATGGTGTGGATCAGGGGCCTCCCTTAACCATTGAAAGGCCGGAAGATATCTTGTATTCTGCACGGGGTATTTTTCCTTGAAATCCAAATTGGAACCGGAACAAGAGACCATGACAACATCGGATAAGTTCCAGTCTGTCGAGAAAGTGGCCGAGGAGTTGACTGAGGCCCAATATATCGCGGATCGGGCCCTGGCCACCGTGCTTTTTCTGTCCCACCGTTTGCAGAAACCCATTTTTCTTGAAGGTGAGCCCGGCGTGGGAAAGACCGAGGTGGGGGTGGTCATGGCGAAACTTTTCAACACGGCGCTGATTCGCCTTCAGTGCTACGAGGGTCTGGATGCCTCGACCGCCCTGTATGAATGGAACTACCCCAAACAGCTTCTCCATATTCGATTGGAGGAGCAGGAAAAACGCGGAAGAAAGGAAATCGAACGGACCATCTACGGGCCTGAATTCCTTATCAAGCGTCCCCTGCTGCAGGCCATCCAGGGTCTAAATGACAAGCCTCCCGTGCTCCTGATCGACGAGGTGGACCGCTCCGACGAGGAATTTGAGGCCTTTCTCCTGGAGGTGCTTGCCGACTTCCAGATCACGATCCCCGAAATCGGAACAATAAAGGCCCTAAAAAGACCCCTTGTGGTGGTGACCTCCAACCGGACCCGGGACGTCCACGATGCCCTCAAGAGGCGATGCCTTTACCACTGGATCGATTACCCCTCTTTCAGCAAGGAGTACCGGATCGTGATGACCCGCCTTCCGGGCATCGGAGAGGGTCTTGCAAGACAAATCACCCATTTTATGCAGAAGATCAGAAAGGTTGACTTCCTCAAAAAACCGGGAATATCGGAGACCCTGGACTGGGCCCGTGCCCTGATGGTCATGGAGAAAAAAAACCTGGATGAGGCTGCGGTGAGGGAGACGATCGGCTGTATCTTGAAATACCAGGATGACATCAGGGCCTTTGATGGGCTTATTGAAAATGTCGAAGATTTTACTTCAGAATATCTTGCGCGGTCCTGAGCGTGCATCCTTCCACAATATCTCCGGTCTTTTTTTTCAGTTCCAGGGCAAAACCGTCTTCATCCTGAATGGCCTTCTGCACAGCAGAGATCACGTCATAGAATACCTCCCAACCCAGGCGTTCTCTTTCGTAAACCCTTTTTAACCTGCTCTCTTCACCGTGCACAAAATCCACGGCGTGTATAATGCGTTTTGCCCCATTCCGGATGAATTGAGCCCCCAGGGCATGTTGCCTCATGGCAAAAAAAGAGGCTGCCTTACAGGATGGGTCAGGAGCGGGAAAGGGGATACCTGGCGTGAATAAAGATTTGCCGATGTCCTTCCCGTTCACCAGGGCACCGGCTATCATGCCCAGTTCTAAAGGCATTCCGCTATGGAAGGGGCATGACAATCTTTTCAATTTGATTTACACTTATAGTTTAGCTTTTTGACAGGCATCCAGCCATGGAAAAATCAGGAAGGGGGGTTCGGGTACCTTGAGTCGAACGGAAAAGATGCATGACGCAGGCATCACGGAGCGGGTCGTCTCGTTTTCCCGATACCTGCGGCACCGGGGATTCCGGGTCTTCCCTAGCAATGTGACGGAATCTCTCAAGGGCCTGCAAGAGATCGATATCACTCGAAGAGAAGACTTTTTTGTCGCCCTCAGGTCACATCTTGTGTGCAATGACACGGAATGGCAACTTTTCAGAGATCATTTCGAGGCCTTCTGGAGGAATCTGGAAGAGACCGCAGAGAACGACGGGGAGGCAGGTCAACCGGAAATGACTGATTTTCCTGATGCGTTTCCGGCGGAGCCCTGCCCGGAATGGCTGCCCCGTGATGAGGAAGGGGGGAGAAAGGTCCAGGAAATCGATTCAACCGAGTGGGCCACCTACAGTCCGGTCCCTAACCTGGAAAAACAGGATCTCTCAGGGTTTCGAAAGACGGACATCCAGGTCGCCCAATTGATTCTCAAGCACATGATTTCTCTTTTCAGAATCACGACCGCTCGGCGCTCCATGCGTTCCAGGAAACCCACAGACATCGATTTCCGGCGGGTGACCGCAAAGAGCTTGAAAACGGGGGGCATTCCTCTGGAACTTTTTTACAGGAAGAAAAAAAAGAGGCTCAGGAAACTGGTTGTTCTGGCGGATGTGAGCGGGTCCATGGATCGATATGCACGGTTTGTCATCCCCTTTATCCTGGGATTAAAAGGGGCGGGGGGCAAAGCGGAAGTCTTCGTTTTTTCAACCTCCCTCACGCCTGTTTCTCCGTACCTCAGGAGAAACGGTTTTGATGAGGCCCTTGATGTCATTTCGCGGAAGGTCCCCGACTGGTCGGGGGGAACGAAGATAGGAGATTCCCTTCGGCAGTTCAACGAGAACCATGGGGAAAGGCTCCTCAATCGCAGGGCCGTGGTGGTGATCATGAGCGACGGGTGGGATCTCGGGGCAAAACCGCTCCTCGAAAGGGAGATGGAGACCCTCAAGCGGAAGGCCTTCTGCGTCCTATGGCTCAATCCCTTGCCCATAGAATCCGATTTCTGCCAATTGGCAAAGGGCATGCAGATCGCTCTACCTTATGTGGATTATTTTATGCCCGCCAACAGCCTGGAGAGCCTCAGGAGGGTGGGGAGGACCTTGTCCAAAGTCATGTGTCACTCCTGAATAACCTTTACGCCGTCAGGCGCCGTGAACCTGAAAAAATCCTCCCTGAAATCCTCCTCCACCTTGAAATCGCCCAGCGTGAACCGGGTGAATCCTCCAAGATAGTTTTGCAATTTCACCATTTGCGACAGTAACAAGAGCGCAGTTAACTAATACTACTTATAGCAATGGTTATAAAACTTATACTATTCAGTATG
>CAYNYM010000434.1:0-3685 GCA_964401325.1 uncultured Desulfobacteraceae bacterium
CAGGAGCGGGATTCGCCGTGGTGGCGGAGGAGGTGAGGAATCTGGCCATGAGGGCCGCCGATGCCGCCAGAAACACGGCCGCACTGATTGACGGAACGGTAAAAAAAGTCAATGCGGGCGCGGACCAGGTCAGCCGAACCAATGAAGCCTTTTCAGGCGTGGCAAAGAGCTCCATAGAGGCAGGGGAACTGGTGGCTGAAATCGCCGCCGCCTCACGCGAGCAATCTCAAGGGATCGAGCAGGTCAACCAGGCCGTAATCGAAATGGATAGAGTCGTGCAACAAACAGCGGCCAATGCCGAGGAATCTGCATCCGCTTCAGAAGAAATGGCAGGACAGGCCAATCAGATGCACGGCTTCGTCGAGCGCCTTATCAGAATCGTCGGGGGAAACACCGACAACGCAAAAGGGATTAAGGGCCCTTCCGAGAAGGGACAGGTCAGGACGGCTTCAGGAACCGCAACGGGCAGTTCGGCCAAGGCCCTCCCTCTCTCGGACAGGGCCGAAGATCACCCATCCCCTGGGGAGGGCAAAAAAGTCATCACGCCCAGCATGGTTATTCCCATGGAAAAAGAAGAGTTTACGGATTTTTGACGGGAATTGAAATCAAGGGTGGTAGCCAGGTTGTTGCCCTGCGGCTTGGGGTGTTCTCCAATTGGAGGCACCGCCCGCAGGGTTTCGTTCCTTTGCCCATTTCAAAAACAGATACAGTTTGACCGACATTGCCCGGGTTTGATAGTCTTCCCCGAGGACGGGGCGTAAGGGCCTGTTTGAAAAAATGGGATGCCGAGAGCCGGATCCGGGCCGTCGATCCTCCCCGGGACCGCTTCGGGTAAAGAATCCTGGCCCGGAGGCCAAGGGCATTGAAAGGGAAAAAAAGGGCACAAAAGGAAGAGACTCCCCAAGATTTGAGGAAAGAACGAAATGTTTAAAAAGGATACCCCCCCCTGTTCGATTCTGATCGACAAGGAAGGGCACTGGTTTCACAAGGGGATGGAAATGGTGCGCCGGGATTTCATCCGGTTCTTTTACCGGAACATGGAGGTAGATGCAAAGGGCCGCTATATCATCGCCATGGCCGGGGACCGTTGCTATGTAGATGTGGAGGACACGCCCTATGTCATCTGGGGGATTGCCTTTGAAAACGACGACCAAAAGGGTGCCCACGTTTCCTTGTATCTCAGCGATGACAGCATGGAGGAATTGGATCCTGAAACCCTTTCGGTCGGGGATAAAGACGTCCTCTATTGCAGGGTCAGAAATCGGGCCTTTCCCGCCCGGTTCAACCGCCCGGCCTATTATCAACTCGCAGAATACATCAAGGAGGACAAGGAAGGCTTTTTTCTTCCCGTCATGGGCCGAAGATACCCTGTTAGCCCCCAAGGAAAAGATAAAAACTGTAACTACTCAGCTAGATAGGCTGTAGGCATTTAGGCCGTGAGGTTCGGAAACTAATAGCCTTTAGCCTACAGCCTAAACAACCTGAACCGTTACAAATTAAATTCATCACTTAGTAACTGTCCACAGGACTCAAAATTTCGATCTCCGCCTTGTTTTTGAGCTTGTCGACCCAGTCCGCTACAAGGGCGCCATGCCGTGCTCGAATCAGTGATATGCGGTACTTCTCCTTTTCTTCTCTGTACTGCCCTGAATCTATGGCCTCATAGGCCTCCCACCGAATGACGTAGGCCCCGTCCCGCCCCGGAAAGACCCCATCGGGGTAGGGCTTGTCTTCACTAAGCGTAAAGGCCGCTTCTTGAAGTTCGGGGGCGTGTCCGATCCGGGTGATGGGATCCGATCGGTTGAAAAAATCGGTCGTTTCAGGTTTGCGACCGTGGGTCTTTGCCAGTTCGGCCCAATCCCCCCCCTTTTTCAGTTCCTCGAGGTATTTCTCCGCCGCCGACTTGGCCTCGGCCCCGGCAAGATGGGCCTTGTAAGCTTGTTCCACTTTTTTCCGGACCTCGTCCAGTCCGGGCAGGGCCGATGCCTTTCGATCGGACACCTGAATAATGTAGAACTTTTCACCGAATTCGATCAGTTCACTCACTTCGTTTTTTTCAAGGGAGAACAGGGATTTCTTAAGTCTTTGATCGCCTATGATATCGGGGATCGGATCTTTTTGGGAAAAATAGGCCGTCTCTTTGATTGGGAGGCCTTGTTCCGCCGCGTATTGGGCCAAATCCACCTCGTAGGGCATCTGATCAATCAGTGAGAGCGCCTTTTCGTGGGCGATATCCGCCCTGGCCACTTTGCTCAGGGTTTCGGCGATTTGAGTCCGGACCTCATCGATGCCCTTTGTGCGCTCTTCCCGGACCTCCTCGACCTTGATGATATGGTACCCGAAGGGCGTTTTTACGAGGTCGCTCACTTCGTTCTTTTTTAATTTAAAGGCGGCTTCCTCAAAGGGTTTGACCATCTGCCCCTGGGAAAAGGTGCCCAGATCGCCCCCCTTTTCCTTTGTCGGTCCTTCGGAATACTGTTTTGCCAATGCAGCGAAATCTTCACCCTTTCGCACCCTCTCCAGGACCTCCTGAGCCTTCTCCTTTACCTTTTTATCGTCTTCTTCAGAGGCATTCTGATCCAGCTTGAATAAAATGTGCCGGGCCTTGACCTGTTTTTTCTCCCTATAGCTCGCGATATTTTCTTCGTAATGATCCTCGACATCTTGTTCGGATATCTGAACCCGGTCCTTAAATCGATCCGGATCGATCAGCAGATATGAGAGTTTGATCTTTTCCGGGACTCTATATTCCTCCTTATGCTCCTCAAAATAGGCCTCCATGGCAGGCCCGTCCACCTTGAGCGATGATTCAAAATCCGTGGGCGAAAACCGAACAAAACTGATCTTTACCCTCTCCTTTACATAGGCGTAATAGTCCCGGATTTCCTGATCGGTGATCGGCACAAAAGATGTCAGGAACTGTTGGATCTTTCCCTGAAGCAGTTCTCTAGCGATGCCGGCCTCAAATTCTTCGGGCTTCATATGATTATTGGCAAGGAGCATCCGATATCGGGATTCGTCAAAGCGACCCCTGAACTGGAAGGCCGGATAGGCGAGGATTTGGTCCTGCACCTCTTTGTCTGTGACATCGAGCCCGACTCTCCTGGCCTCCTGGCTGATCAGTTTCTCCCTGATCAGTGCCTCCAGCGCCCTGTTCTTGAGATCGAAGACCTTGATCAGGTTTTCGCTCCAAAAGCTCTTGTATTCCTGCTGAAGGCGCTCCAGCATGTTCCGGTAGACCTTCTGGTATTCCACGCCGCTGATCAGTTCACTGTTCACGGTGGCGATCTTCATGCCCTCTCTGGACGTAAAGGAATAGCCGAAGTAAAAGATAAAGACCACGGCAATAATGCCTATAAGGAACTTGATCAGATAGGACTTGGCATGCTTTCGCATTAAACTGAGTAACATTCAGACTAACCTCCCAAGCGCTTGAATACGAAAAATCCTCCCTTTTCCCAGAACAAAAGGAGGATATTTACCCCATATCTTATGCCTCGATTCGTTCATCGCTATAGCATGTTCAAGCGGTCATGTCCATCCTAAATCTACCCCCTCATTCGCATATCATGTCTGAAATCAGGATATTTGGGGTCATTCCTGATCACCGACAGTAACTACTCCGCTAGATAGGCTGTAGGCATTTAGGCCGTGAGGTACCGCAGGAAGGGAATATGCGTGATCA
>CAYNYM010000435.1:0-3666 GCA_964401325.1 uncultured Desulfobacteraceae bacterium
GTCGTCTGCAAAACTGTAATAGGTGTTGTGTCCGATGATCACATGATCGAGGACCTGGATCATCAGGAGGTGGGCCCCCCAGACCAGATCCCTGGTGAGCTTTCTGTCCTCCGGGGATGGGCTGGGGTCCCCTGAGGGGTGGTTGTGGACGAAGACCATGGCCGCGGCCCTGTTTTCAAGGGCCAGGGTCATGACTTCCCTGGGATAGACGGCGCTACCCGTTAGGCTGCCCAGGAACACGTCCTGGTCAAAGATCAGTTCATTTTTGCGATTGAGGAACAGGACCTTGAAAATCTCCCTCTTCAGGTCACGCATGGTATGAAAGAGATAGTCGAAAACGGCCTTTGATGAGCCCAGAAAGGTCTTCCCCCTGGCCCGGTCTCTCAGATACCGGCCCGCAACCTGGTGGACGAGATTGAGGTACAAGGCACTCTTGGGACCGATGCCTTTAATTTCCTCGAGCTTTTGAAGCGGCGCGGACAGGACGCCGGAGAGGCTCCCGAATTTCTTCAGGACTTCCCTGGCCTGGGTCTTGACATCTTTTCTGGGTGTCCCGAGGGTCAGAAGAAACTCCACCACCTCTTCATCCGAAAACCTCTCCAGGCCCCCTTCCGTGTATTTGTCCCGCAGCCTTTGACGGTGGCCGGTGCCTTTTTTTTGCCACTCTTCCTTTTCCATATTTTCCGGGTCTCCTGCACGTGTCCGTTTCCAATATTCCCGAAAAAAACAAGAAAATAAACCTGTTGAGCCCGGGCACAACACCTTCCTGACCCCGTCATGTATATGATGTCGGAGGTCTGTAGTCAATGCCTTATGTCCTCGAAGGGATAAAAATAACCTTTGTTCCTATTGAACTCATTTGTTATAGTATATAGCTTTTCTGGGCAAGAACGTCGGTAGAATGGAATTTGGAAACGTTCTGAGCCCTATAGTTTTTTCGGCTCACCGGAGATTTCGGAGAGAAAGAATATGCCTTCCAAGGCCCTTGAGGTCAATCTGGCGTGCAGCTACGTCGATGTGACCATCAATGAAGAGTACAAGGTTCTCCAAGAGGTTACGGCCAGATACCCCGGTGTCACGGAGGCTCTGGAAATCTTCCTCAAGGAATTGTGCCATCCCTTGAAAAACTGGTCCTTTATCCTGAAAGAGGCCCGCAGTTTCGGACTGGATTATTTCCATCTGCTCAAATCCCATCCCAAGGGGTTGGAAGCGGCCAAGATGTATATCAATATCTTCCTGGCGGCCTTTGACAACGGTCGGAGCAAACGCGAACGGGCGGATGCCGCGGACAACCTGCTTCTCTATCTTCAAAAGATCATCAAGGATTCGGGAAGCGATTTCCACCGGTTTCTTCCGGTCCTCGATTATGCCTTTGAGAAAATAGCCTGTTATGAGGAAGAGCCCTTTTTTTTCTTTATGCGGAGCTATTACCAGATCCACAGGCTCGCCGCGGCATTTGAGGAAAAGGCCCCTGACGATGCCTCCTTTAGTCCCATAAACACCCTCCTTGAAAAATATTTTCAGGCCGTCCACGCCTACTGGTTGACGGAGGAGGACCCGGAGACCTGGTTCCAAAACGAGGCCGGGCTCTCCGATTCTCAGTCCCGGGATTTGGCCGAAATTTTCAATCCCATCTCCCATCAGCAACTCAGGGCCGATACAAGGGGCATGGCCCGAACCCTGAAAAGACACAGTCCGGAGTCGAGGAATCGGCTGAAGGACCTCCTGAAATTCCCCGGATACGGTCACTTTTTGGACATTTATCGGGAAATTCCCCGCGAACTGCTCAAGGCCGGTGAAGAGTCAAATCAGGGAAATCGTTGGAAATTGATCTTTCTCTTTCACATCATGAACCTCAATGGGCTCTCATCCATTCATGAGGAGGCACTGAGGGATATCAATCGGAGCCTGACCTGGCTCATAGGCCAGGAAAAACTCCAGGATGTCCAACAGATGATCGAAAAGACCTTTGCCATCCTCAAAAAGAGCACGCGTAAATTTCCGGGCACGGCCCTGAACTGTGTCGTGAATGTGGGAAAGGCCGTGTACAAGACCGATACGAGCGACCTGGTGGACTTTTTTATCGATGCCGTGGTCGGCCTGGGGTTCCAGGCCCCGGAACTCAAGGGGTTCGGAGAAGACTGGCAGGTCAGGGCCAATGCGGCCCATATCCAGAACATCCGGACCTGGATGAAACTCATCGAGGAAAACCCGAAATGGTCCAAGAAACTCATCTCCTCCCTCATGATTCATCTTTCCCTCAGGGGTGTGCTCATCCGGGACACGGATCTGTTTCCCAGAGATATCAGTCGCTTCCTCAATAGTGACATCGGACCGGTCTACAATCTGGCAAAACACCTGGCCCGGCTCTTCCCCGCCTACTTCAACGAAATCGGGGCCGAGGGAGAATTAAGGGATATCTCGACAAAAATTGACGAGATCAGCCTTCGCAAGGATATTCTCATCCATTTCTTGAGAAAACAGAGCCATGTGGAGAGCAGCAACCAGACGATTCCCCTGATAGAAGGGGCACTGGAATTCTGGCGAACAAAAAACAAAGATGTCCTGGAATCCCTTGTCCCGGAGCAGGTGTTTAGTGAAATCAGGCCCGAGGGCCCATACGTGGACGGCGTCCACATCATCCTGTCCCGTCTCTTTGAGGCCAGACATTTTACCAAGATCAGTGATCTCTTGAATCTCCGTGAGGAGGAGATCGGGATTCTGACGGCGGAACTAACCGGAATCACGGAAAGGGACCGAGAGCGCGCCCGACTTGCCGTAAGATTCTATAAGCTCCTGTATCAGAAATATCATCTCAGCTTTACCGACATCGAGAATTACCTGAATGAACTTCAGCGCAGGGCCTTCCCTGATGTGGCCAAAATCCGGGGGGCCCTTGCAGAAACCGGCACCCGGCAAAAATTATTTAAGCTTTTAAATTATTTAGATAAACTGAAAAATTTGATCCTCTCCCCTCAGGTCTACGAGATCCGGGAGGATATCTATCACAAGCGCCATATCGCCGTGGACATCCCTTCGATGTACGGCAGTTATCATGAGATGAAATTCGATGTCCTGGGTCTCATCTTTCGCCTGGAATCCCTGGTAAAGGTCCTGCTCGAAGAGCTTGTGGAAAAAATGGACCTGAGGCTCATTACCCGGGCCACGTTTACTCGAATATACGATTACCTGCGGCTCTTTCATCATGCCCTGAAACTGGACGGCATCTCTTCCCTGGAAATGGAAAGGCAGCTCGATTTCCTCGCCCACGCCCTCAGGGTCAAAGGCTTTTCCTTTACGCAGTTCCTGGATATTTTCAGGGGCTTTTCCCAGGCCGTAAAACATATCGTCACCGATCATTTCAACAGCATCCATCAGGAAAATCTCATAAAGATCCTGAACCAGGTGCCGATGCAATCGTTGCTGGAAAAATACAGACCTCAGGACGGGTCTCAGGGTCAGGAAAAGATCATCCACAGAGTCTCAGAGGTGTTTCTAAGGGAGATGATCTCCGCTTCGCTGGGGCTTCAGTCGCTGGACATCTTTCTGACACGTATCATGAACACCCTGCATCAACAGGCCGATGTCCTGTCCAGCGAAAAACTGGGCAGCCTTCTCAATTATGACCCCAAAAAGGCCGTGACCCCCATCAGTCCCATCAAGAAG
>CAYNYM010000436.1:0-3666 GCA_964401325.1 uncultured Desulfobacteraceae bacterium
GCGTTGAAAATGGGGTGGACCTCGTGGATGTGGGCTCTGAAAACCCCCTTGAGGAGGGATTAATCGATGTCCTGAACGAAAAAGGCGTGCGCACCATCGGCCCCCAAAAGGCCTTTGTGGGGTTGGAAAGCGACCGGGCCTTCACGGATGACCTTTTGAAGAGAATCGGCGTCCCAAAGCCGGAATACCGGGTATTTGACGATCCCAAAAAGGCCAAGGCCTATGTGAGGAATATCGGATACCAGGTTGTCGTGAAGGCCAACGGGCTGGCCGCGGGAAAAGGGGCCATCGTCTGTGATGACGCCTGGGAAGCGGAGGCGGCCGTGGAACGAATCATGGTCCAAAAGATCTTCGGGACCTCCGGGAACAGGATTGTGGTTGAAAAAAGGAAATACGGCACCGAGATCTCCTTCTTCGCTTACCTGGACGGAGAGCACGCCATGCCCCTCAGGATGTTTGCCCAGGATTATAAACCGGCATTCGATCCGGACGACAGGGAGGCCATCGAACGCTTCGGGGGTAACCTCAATACCGGCGGAACCGGGTGTTATTGTCCCCACAAACTGGTCAGCCCCTGGCTGGTCAATCGGATTATCAAAGAGATCGTCAATCCCACCGTCAATGCCATTTACAACGACCTGGGCTGGGCCTACAAAGGCGTCATTTATTTCGGGTTGAATCTCGATCCTTACGAAAATCTCGATGTCTTTGAGATCAACGTCCGGCACGGCGATCCCGAGTGGGAGGTCCTTGCCAGGAAGCTGAGCACGGATCTCTTTGAGATCGGAATGGCCGTCTGGGAAGGAAGACTGGACACGGTCAAGCAGGTATGGAACAATCAGCACTACGTAGACGTCATCGCCATGGAGGGCCGATCCAAGGCCTCCCGGGGCTGGAACAAGGGCTACCCGGGCCGCTATGGAAAGGGTCACAGGATTCTGGGTCTGGATGATTTGGAAAAAGGCATTGCCGTTTACTTTGCCGGCGTCGACACGGACCAGGAAAAAGGCCTGGTCACCTATGGCGGCAGGGTCCTCCATCTCATTGCCGGGGATACGACTCCGGAAGGGGCCAGGGAAAAGGCCTACCGAAACATTGAAAAAATCACCTTCGAAGACCACAACAACAAGGCCGCCAATTGCCTGCGCTATAGAAGCACGATCGGGGTTTGAGCGAGACAGGTTAAGGATTTCCGTTACCAGGTGACCAGGAAACGCTGAGAGGTCTAACGCAACCGGGATATCCCTTTATCTCACCGCCTGATTAAAATAGCCCAGTTCCAGATCCTTGAATTCCTTTCTCAGCATGTCCGCCATCTTTCGCATGCCCAGGGCCTTCGAGTCGCCCCGGGGCATGTTCTCCAGGTAGTGCTGAGGATCGATATTCAGATTCTTGAAATGAATGAAATTGACGCCCGTCTCTTGAATCAATGCCCTCAGGGCCTCCAGTTCCGCTTCCTGATCCGAGATTCCCGGGAAAACGAGATAGTTGACCATGGTATACAATCCCATTTCTCGAGACAGGGCGATGGATTCAACCACGTCCTCGAAAGCATAGCCCTTCGGTCGGTAATAGGCCCGGTAACATTCCGGCCTCGCACTGTTGAGGCTGATTCTTATGGAATCCAGGCCGCTTCGGACGATTTCACGCACCCGTTCCGGCCAACTGCCGTTGGTATTGAGATTGATGGTGCCTTTCCCCGTCTCCGCCCTGATGGCCCTGACGCTTTCCGCGATGAGTTCATACTCGGTCAAAGGTTCACCCTCACAGCCCTGGCCGAAGCTCATGATGGCCTCCGGGGCCTCATTCAGGTGCCTTAGGGCCAGCGACACGATCTCCTCTTTACCGGGCTTGAAGGAAATCCTCTGGTGTGAAGCCTCGCAGGATTCATACCCCTGAAGAGAAATACAACCGAGACACCGGGCGTTACAGGTGCGGCTGACGGGCAGAGGTCCTTCCCATCGTTTCAAAAAGAGGTTTTTGGCCGCAAAGCAATGGTTGACCGTGGCACAGTTGACGAGGTGGTTCAGGAGCGGCCCTTCCCCGTGCTTGGACTTATAGGCCTCGATGGCCGGGATCAGTTCCTCGTCGTCATAGTATTGCGGATCCCAGCGGTGATTGTACTCGATCCTGAAGGCGGCGGCCCGGTATCGGCCGTCTCTGAACCCCACCGCCGTGTAGGCCCACATGGGGAGGGTGTAGGACTTCGGGCCGTAGTCCACGGCCGGCAGGTGGCTTCGCACCAGGCCGGGTTCCAGGAAGGCGGCGACGGCATAGCACCTGGTGAGCTCGCCGTCGATCTCGATCTCCGGGACAACCAGGTATTCACCGGTGGAGGGATCGAGCCCGACCGGGGGACAATCCGGTATATAGAACAATTTACTGAACTCGGGCACGGGCGTCAGATCGTCTTCATCCAGGGGGGCCGGGGAGTGTCCCGAAAAACCCGCCATCTTGAAATAGGGGTGATCATAAACGCGCCCCTGTTTGTCCGCGTAAAGCATGGCAGGGAGTTGGTTCATCTTTTTTTGTTGCATCTCGGCATACCTTTTTTTTTAGTTGGTGATCCCTGACCGCTGAAAGCTGATCGCTGATCCCTGATCGCTCCATCCATAGATCATGTCTTTCTGGATGGACACCGGTTAAGGATTCCATCGGCGTCCAAAATCCGACAAATTCTCCGGGAAGTCAAACCCTAACTTGAGATTTGCCCTTCGAATCTTAACCTGTTATATGTATTATCGCGAACAACTGATTCCGTCCCCGTATTCGCCGGATAGGCGACGGGCACCATCAAACGGGCAAGGCCCCGGGTGGCATGCCGAATCTAATGGTTTCGGGACGGGCAAAAGGAGAGACCAAACCCCGGCAGTCATGGGATCCACGGAAAAAAGACCTCAACCTGAAGGCAAACAGTTTCGCCTCGTAAAGTTTTTCGCTTGGGCGAGTTTCATCGTCCTGGTGATCTTCAGTTTTCCCTTTTCTATGGTCATCTCCCAGAAGGCCAAGGAAATTCTCCTGAGAAGCTATGAAAACTATGCCCTCCTGGTCGGACAAAATCTGAATCACCAGGTCTTCCAGAACGTTGTCATCCCGGTCTACCGCCGCTACGGTCAGATCAAACTTCGGGAAGAAGAACAGCGCGAAATCATGGATCGGGTCGTTCGAAACACGATTCACGGCTTTAATGTGGATCTGGTGAATATTTACAGTATCGGGGAAAGCGTCATTGCCTACAGCACCGATCCGACCCTGATCGGCCTCAAGGTAAAGGAAAGTCCCGGATATCGCAAGGCCGTCGAGGGAGACAGCTCCTCCCGATTGATTTCCGGCAGTTTCGAACTCTGGGGCCTGGGCATCGAGGTCATGGGCGGGACTCGAAAACTGAGGACCTTTATCCCGTTCAGGGACGTGGACCCCTTTACCGGGGACAAGGGATATATCGGAGGTGTTTTTGAACTTATCCAGGATCTCACACCCCAATATGAATCCATCGTGAAATTCCAGTTTCTGGTATTCGGACTTTCCATTCTCATTATGGGTCTCATATTTTTGGCCCTCCTGCTGATTGTTCATAAAGCGGAAAAGATGATCGAACAGCGAGCCAAGGAGCGGCGCGAGCTTCAGAATCAACTGCACCAGGCCGAACGTCTGGCGGCCCTGGGG
>CAYNYM010000437.1:0-3230 GCA_964401325.1 uncultured Desulfobacteraceae bacterium
TTCAGGGCATCAATCCTCTGCCTGGGGTAGTCCCTGTCGTATTTGGCATAGTAATGATAAAAATACTGTCTTTTGCAGGCCGAAAAGGTGTCATATCTGCTTGCCGACCAGCCCAATATCGGGGTAAATCCGAACTGCTTGATTGGATGCATCGCGTCTGCCTCCGTTAAACAGGTTGATCTGTGTGTCATTTCCTCACGTCCCGAAGCAACACATGTTCCAGGGCGAGCACCATGAGAATGCCCGTGACCAGGCTGTTTGCCAGAAAGACCTGAAGATATCCCGGCAGGGAAGTGACGAGTTCATGGGGCAAGAATCCCACCAGGGTGCCCACAAGAACCGGCAACCCCACAACGAAATAATCCCTGGACCCCAATTCTTGGGAGGCAACGATCGTGATTCCTGCCCCGACCTGCGCCCCCATGGCGATGCACAGGGCCGCCCCCACGACCGGGCCGGGTACCAGGGCGAGCAGTGCGGCAAGCTTGGGAATAAAGGCCGCGGCCAGGAGGATCACCCCGCAATAGGTCACCGTAAACCGGCTGGCCACGCGATTGACAAGAATCAGCCCGGGACCGGTGCTGTAACTCACGGTTCCCACCACGCCGAGAAGGCCGCAGGAGATGCCGGCCACCCCGTTGACCAGAATGCCGCGCCGGGTCGCTGCGGGCAGCCGCCCTTGGTCCGTGATCCCGGCGACACCCTGAAGGCTCCCCAGACTGTTGACGATGACCGCGAGATAGGCGCAGGCAAAGGCCAGTGCCGCCGGCCATACGAGGCCGGGCGCGGATGGAAACCATGGGGTGGAGAGGGAGAGCCAGGGGGCGTCAACCAGCTTTTGCCAGGGTAGACGGTCCAGCATCAGGAAAAGGAAACACCCGGCAACCATTCCAACGAGAAGGGAAACCGTCTTCCAGAACCCGCGGAGTCGATAGGAAAGGGTGGCCATAAGGAGCACGAGGCCCAGGCTGATGATGAAGACCCCGATTTCTCCTTCAGGATGGGCCGCATCCACGCCGGTCATGAAACGGACCAGGGCCGGAAGAAGGCCGAGGGCGATCAACATGAGGATTACACCCACTACGTTGGGCGTAAATAACCTTGTGACCCTGTCAAGTTGACCTGAAAGGACCAGCGAGATCAAGAGCGTTCCCCCGAGAATCAGCCCGCCCTGGAGTGCCGGGAGCCCATAGTGGGCCAGGAGAATGAAGGTGAGGACCAGGGCCGTGGAAGGTCCTTCGACAAGCGGGAACCGATGTCCAAACAGGGTCTGAACGACGGTGAAAAGGCCGGAGGTCAAAAGGGTGAGCTGGAGAAAACGTATTTCGCCGGTTGCCCCCAGTCCAAGGGGACCTGCCACCAGAGCGGCCGTGATCACAAAGGCCGGAAAAATGACAACGGCCCACTGGAGACCATAGAGCAGGGCGTATCTGAAGGGCGGATGATCGTCAAGGTCGTAGATATAGACCGGTTTTTCAGTTCTTTCGGCACAGGATGTCGTGGGCGAGCCGGGCGGATCAACCCTCTTTGTATTGGAATCGCTCATATGATCTCAAGACTCTCATGGTGGTGATTGCGGAACTCCCCTATTTCACGAGCTTTTTATCAGAAAGCTTTGGGAAAGGCAAGGGCCCGGTCCACCCCTAGCCTACCATCGTGTCAGATTTTTGACTTCCTGAATAAGGGGAAATGTTGTATTTTTTTAACTTTTTGAGACCCATTCAGACGTTAAAGACCGGCGATTCTGTCCAGGGCTGAATCCGGATAAAATATCCATAAGGATCGGGGGTGCGGCCGTGAGAATTCTCGAAGAACAATATGATGTCATCATCGTGGGCGGCGGCGGAGCGGCATTGACTGCTGCGGCCGTCGCCTCCGAGAGGGGTGTCAGGGTGCTGCTGGTGAGCAAGGACCCGATCGGCTGCGGAGACACGAAGATATCCGAAGGCGGCGTATCGGTGCGGGGGCGCGTCGGGGATTCGGTCGAAACCTTTTTTCATAACCTGAGGCTCAGAGGGCAGGACCTTGGCGATTCGGCTATGGTTCGCTGTTTTTCCCGGGACTCGAGGTCCGCCTATGCGTGGCTCCGTGAGAGGGGGATCCGGCCCTGGCCTCGATCGGACGGTCAGGGACCGCAGACCTATCCCATGCCCATGGGGGGGCACAACCGTATCCGGTCGATCCCCCATCCCCGGGGAGGTCTCTCTTTCATCCATTCCCTTTTGGGAACCTTTCAGGAAAGGTCCTATGACGCCCTCCAGGACGCCTGGTTCCTCGATCTGATCGTGGATCATGATCCGCAGGGACGAAAGGTGGTCGGGGGACTGATCTATCACGCACCCCGGGGTATCCTGCTGGCCGTAGCGGCCCGGGCCGTGGTCCTGGCAACCGGCGGACTCGGGACCCTCTATTTCCCGAATACCGACAACATGAGGGGAAACACGGGAGACGGTTATGCCGCCGCACTGCGGGCGGGGGCGGGGTGCAAAGATATAGGAGATTCTTTTGCATTTAAAAGGCCTGAAGTCGCATATCCTAAGATTAGGGCGCCTTTCTTGCCGCCATGATGTATCGACCAAGGGCCGAGGTTGCTGGCGCTCTGGCCCTGGCCGTGGCTCGGGGACGGGGCACGGAAAATGGGGGGTGCTACCTGGATCTGACGGAAAATGTGAGGGGCCGATCAGGACGACAGTACCGTCGAATTCTTCAGGCAGGCATGTCTCGGCAATTGGACCTGGTCTCAAGGGTGATGGGGGAGGCTGCAGGCAGGTTGGAACGACCCTGGGAAGTCCAACCGAGCGCCCATTACTGCATGGGAGGAATTTCTGTCGATGTTTCGGGGCATAGCAAGGGGGAGGGTGCGGTCGAGGGCTTGTATGCAGCAGGACAGGTCATGGGCGGACTCCACGGGGGCGACAGGCTGGGCGGCAACTCACTGGCTGAGATCATTGTATTCGGCCTGCGTGCGGGCCGTGAGGCGGCGAATCGCGCTGCGGGGGCGGGTTTCCTGGAGGCCGGGCGGTTTTCGGTTCTTTCAAGGGCGGTTGCCGAGCCCTATCTCGAGGCCCTGGGGCGGGAAGGAGATCACCATCCCGTGATCCTGCGGGCGGAGCTCCAGAGAGCCGCCTGGAAAGGCATCGGTCCGGCCAGGGAGACCGGGGGCATGAGCGAGGTGCTGAGAACGGCCGAAAGCATCCGCAAACGCCTCTTGCGGGCAAAGGTGGGTGCCG
>CAYNYM010000437.1:3240-3659 GCA_964401325.1 uncultured Desulfobacteraceae bacterium
GACCTGATCGAGCTTGAAAATCTCCTGACAACGGCCGAGGCCGTGGCCCGCTCGGCCCTCTCTCGACAAGATTCCCTCGGGGCCCATGTCCGGCTCGATTCCGGAAGAGCGGCCGCTGCAAAGGGGGCCGCCCGGTCCGTCCTTGTTCGCAGGGTCGATGGCGACTGGCGGATTTCCATGCTGGAGCGGGAGTGCACCCCCGGGCGGATACAGCTGATGGCCCGCCTGCAATCCGGTCTTCGGCAAAAGGGTACGGACCTGCTGCGGACACTTCCTTTTCCCCTTCGGGATCGTTTGTTATCGGCGGTCTATGGGAAAATGCTCTGAAAGGAAAGGGGTTATGCGCACTGAAGAGAATCCCGGGTCTATTGAGGTTACCATCCTGCGTCAGGGGGGACAGGAAGAACACCGTTTCAGGT
>CAYNYM010000438.1:0-3656 GCA_964401325.1 uncultured Desulfobacteraceae bacterium
GAACGGAAGCATATGAAAATGGCCATCGCAAAATATCTGGAACTCTACACCCGAACGCACCATCACCCTAAGCGAAAGAGCAAGAAAAAATCCAGAAAATCACTCCTCTTCTAAGACCAGTTCCTTTTGTTGCGGGAATTTGTCCAAAAACTCTCTCAGGCCCGGGAGGAGATAGACCTGGCTGAGGTCGAAACGGTTCAGCGCCCCGGCCAGGATCCGGGCCTTTTCCTTTGCCGTGGCCTTGGAGTTGACGATGGCCACATATTCCCCTTTCAGCCGACATAGCCCCCCGGGATAAAAGGTCCCCTCGCGTTTTATCCGCTCATAGCGGACTTGAATGCCCAGCCCCTGAGCCACCTCTTCAAGCTGACCTAGTAAGGTGTTGTCATCCAATGTTGTCCTCGCTCCTTATTGTTTTTTTGGGGTCTTTTTTTGCTCCCACGGGTGCCCGGGCCCTGCTTGTTTCCATTGCTCCCCGTGACGACACCCTTTCAGGGCACCCTGTTCCCGCAGTAGGGGCAGAAACGAAAATTTTTTCCCACCGGCCCCCCGCAATGGGGGCATTGACGATCACCGGCCCGGGCGGAACCGCAAAGCGTGCCCTCGGGTTCGCTGTCAAGACCGTCGCAGTTTTCACATGCCAGAAAGGGTGTTCCCTTTTTCACCGGAAAGAGGGGCAAAAAAAAGATGGACAGATAGTGGTTCGTTCTTTTCAGGCGAGCGGTATAATGTCCGCAGGTGGGGCACATCCTGGGTCGGTCTTCAAGATCGATGGTTTTCGGCTGAATACCTGCAATGAAAAAAAACATGGTCAACCCCTGGTGTCAAAACCAGATTTCCCGTTTTGCGCGGATTTGTCAATAGGGAATCCCTTTGCCACCTGACGAAATTGTGCTACAAAACACTCGGATTGCCGCCATGATACGAATTTCTTCCGAACATTGCGCAATCATGCTGCCGGGGAAAGATGGTGCGCACTCTCGAGGGTGGCTATAATATCGCGGGACTGAGGGCTTCTGTCAAGGGGGTGCTGAGGGAATTGGCCGGCATGGCAAGGGCTGAGAGCCCAGGCGTCACCTTGTCGATAAGGAGAGCGGGATTTGCCATGCCGTCATCGAAAAGGCCGGGAGAGTTCAACACCACTCCCGGAAAAGCCTCTGAGGCCCTGCATGTTTTCTCGAAGGGCCATGTCGCCCGAGGGTAAAGGGGGAAAGAATTTTTTACCGCTCCGGTAAAAGAGAGGAGACCGGGGGATCTCGAGGGGGGATGGCATGCCTTCAGTCCTCATTCGTCAATCCAGGGTATCGGACCAAGCGTTTGTCGTTGGGCTGAGCGAAAAAGTCTTCAGTACTTACGGGCCCTACGGGGAGACCATCTCCGAGTGGCTCGAGTCCGGCCTGGTTTTTTGCCTGGTGGCCGTGTTGGAAAAACAGCCGGCAGGTTTTGCCATGCTCGGTCGTCTACTTTCCGAAGAAATCGGAATGTATTACTGTGAACTGCTTGCCGTTGCCGTGGAACCCGAAAGACAGCGGATGGGAATCGCAAGACTTCTTCTGGAAAGAATAGAGATACAGGCGACCCAGATTTGCAGGAACAGACTCTTCCTGCATACGGCTGCCGGAAATTTTCCGGCGCAGCAGTTGTTTTTAAAGGGAGGGTATCGACCCTATGGAAGGAAAACCCAGTTCTACCCCGGGGGGCAGGATGCCCTGGCCATGGTCAAAGAGCTTGCTTCGTGTGGATGAGCCCTGTTGAAGCTTGCATGGACCATCTTGTAGGATTCTGCAAATAATTTTTTTTTGACTGGATGGATGATCGGGGCTTGCAAATTCCAGGTGATAGCGTATGCTTTTCGAGTTGAATAACGTCTGATTCTGGATATACTGTGACCAGTCCAGCCATATCAGGAGGGAAAATATGGCACAAATTGACGCCTTCTTTAAGCTCATGAACGATCAGGGGGCCTCTGACCTGCATTTGATTTCCGGGCAGCAGCCGGTTCTTAGGATAGGCGGTGATCTGGAACGGGTTAAATTTCAAACGCTTGAAAATGACGCCCTCAAGGCCATGCTCTATGAGATCGCCCCCGAACCCAAGGTCAAAGAATTTGAAGAGACGGGAGATGTGGATTTCGCTTATGAAATTCCGGGACTCGCCCGGTACCGGGCGAATTTTTTCCAGCAAAAGTACGGTATCGGGGCCGTTTTCAGAGAGATCCCCTCGACCATTTCAACCTGTGAACAACTGGGGCTGCCGCCTGTCGTCAAGAGGCTGGCCAGTCTTCCCAGGGGCCTGGTCCTGGTGACAGGCCCGACAGGAAGCGGCAAATCCACCACCCTTGCAGCCATCGTTCATGAGGCCAACAGGACCCGCAAGGAACATATCCTCACGATCGAAGACCCCATAGAATTTGTCCACAGCAGCGAAAAGGCCATCGTCAACCACCGGGAGGTGGGCGTCCATACCCGCTCCTTTTCAGCCGCCCTGCGGGGGGCTCTTCGGGAGGACCCGGATATCATCATGGTGGGCGAGTTAAGGGACCTCGAAACCATCTCACTGGCCATCGAGGCTTCGGCGACAGGCCACCTGGTGTTCGGTACGCTTCATACCACCAGTGCGTCCAAGACCGTGGACCGGGCCATAGAAGTCTTCCCGATGAATCAACAGGACCAGATTCGAAACACCCTTGCCGATGGAATTCGTGCCGTCATCTCCCAGACCCTTTTCAAACGGAGAGACAAAAAGGGCCGCGTTGCTGCTCTTGAAATTATGATCGCCAATCCGGCTGTACGAAACCTCATCCGAGAAGGCAAGACCTTCCAGATTCCCTCTATGCTCCAAACCGGGAAAAAATACGGTATGCAGACCTTGGACGACGCCATTCTCGACCTGCTTGAAAGAAAGATCATCTCCGCCGATGACGCCTATACCAAGGCCGTTGATAAGAGCAAGTTTTTGTCGTTCCTGAAGGAACCCCCGTCGGATTTCACGGAAGTCTAGAGGCGCACCGGAGGACCGAAAGAGAACGCTCAATGGGGAGGAGGACTCGAAGATGAGACAGCAACAGATTGATCATATCCTCACGGCGATGTTGGAATCCCATGACAATGTCTCGGATCTCAATGTCACCGTCGATAAACCCTTTCAGGTCGAGTCGGCGGGAATCTTGAAGGCCGTTTCAATGAATCCGCCTATCGATCGGTTGACCCCCTTTCAGGCCGAGGTCTTTGCCCTCAATCTGATCAACGGGGATCGACGACTCACTCGGAACCTCCTCCGATCAGGTTCCTGTGACGCGTCTTATCAGTTGGCGGGGAAGGCCCGGTTCAGGGTCAATATTTTTTCGCAAAAGGGGTGTCTTTCGACGGCCATGCGTCAGTTGGCCACGAGGGTTCCAACCACCGAAGAACTGCGCCTGCCGAACGCCTTTCGCAGGATGGCGGAGGAAAGGGACGGCATCATCCTAGTCACGGGAGCCACCGGGAGCGGTAAATCGACGTCCCTGGCAGCGGTTCTCAATGTCATCAACGAGTCGAAACCCGTGCATGTGGTCACCTTGGAGGATCCTCTGGAATATGTCCATTCTCAGAAGAGGGCGACTTTCAATCAGCGGGAATTGGGCATCGATTTTGACACCTTTGCCTCCGGACTGCGGG
>CAYNYM010000439.1:0-3648 GCA_964401325.1 uncultured Desulfobacteraceae bacterium
ACCTCGCCCTTGTGGGTGGAGGGGCCAGGGATATAGGGCTCGTCAAGGCCCTGGAAGAGATGATGGGGCTTCATCTTTTGGTCCCTGAAGAACCCCATATGACCGCTGCCCTTGGAGCCGCCCTCTTGGCGGTAGACAGCCCCGAGGCTGCCTGAGAAGATCGGGTCCCGTGGTGGGGCCTTGCACTGACGGTATCTTTTTGATTCCGGCCCCCGACCTGATGAGAGGTCGCAGTGGGAACACGTTTTTCATTTCACCTCGGGACCCCTGATGGGTCTGGATCCTTTGGGTAAATCATCGTTTTCCATCCCCTTCCATGATGCGCGCATCGCCTTTTCACAATAATCCTGAATAATCCGGCCTGTTAAGTTGTTTTACATTTTATTTCAAGGCCTTATATTGTTTTCGTGCAGTTATGATGTAGCTATAATATAGATATTTTCCTTGAAACTTCGGGGTAAATTGTGTATATGTAAATCGTTTTATTTCTAATCAGACTGTATTTTTGGTTGCCCCTCTGGTGCGAGTTGGGGCTTTGTTACGGCTAGCTTCGATGTATGCTTGAGATAGAACAGCTAGAATTAAAAAGGAGATCAAACTGATGAATGCCAAAAACAGTATCATTTCGTCAAAGGTCGAATCCTACTACAAGGACTACGGGCAAAGGGCCAGAGAGCTGAACGGTGAGGGAAAGAAACTCATTGGCTACGTCTGTTCCTTTGTTCCTGTGGAGATGATTACGGCTGCGGGATGCGTTCCCTTTCGAATAAGGGGAGATGTGGGGGAGCCTATTACAAAGGGCGATACCCTGCTGGAGACGATCGTCTGCCCCTTTGTCCGGAGCTGCTTTGATCTTGCCGTCAAGGGCAAGTACGACTTTCTTTCGGGAGTGGCCATTCCCCATGCCTGTGACAGCATGACCAGGAGCTATCCCGTTTGGAGCTACTCCCTGGAATTACCCTATTCACATTTTATCAATATTCCCTCGGTGGTCAAAGAATCCTCCTTCGAGTTCTTCAATGAAATTCTGAAGACATTCAAGCAGAGCCTCGAAGAGTACGTGGGAAAGGAAATTTCGAATGACGACCTGGCCCATGCCATCAAGCTCCACAACGCCAATCGCGACAAGGCCAAGGCCATTTATGAATTCCGAAAAGCGGATCCGCCGATGCTTACGGGCGTTGAACTCACGAAGATCATCACCGTCGGGACGAGTCTCCCTGTTGAGGAGGCGAATGCCCTGTTTGACGAGGTCTTGGAGGAACTGGGCCAGAGGTCCGAGTCGCCGGTCGAGAAGGGACCTCGCATTCTCGTAGACGGTGCCTGCGTGGATAATTTTGAACTGATCAAAATTATTGAAGACAGCGGTGCCAATGTGGTCGTCGATACCCTCTGCAACGGCACCCGGGATGCCTTCCCCCATACGGACGAGGGGGGCGACCCCATCGATGCCCTGGCGCATCGTTATCTGGACAAGATCAATTGCCCCAAGACCTACCGGAACAACGAGGCCGGAAGTTTTGAAGGGGACATTGCCGCCCGTTTCGGTGACATCGGGAAGTTTTCCAAAGATTTCAAGGTGGACGGCGCCGTTCTTTACGTCTACAAGTACTGCGACCCCTTCGGTTTCGAGGTCCCGGCAAGAAAGGCTTACTATGAATCCATCAACGTCCCGCTTCTTTATCTCGAGGATCTTTATTCCACAGGGACGATTGGCCAACTCAAAACGAGAGTCCAGGCATTTCTTGAGATGATCGGTTAACGCGGATTCTGTGATAAGGAGGATTAAGGTAATGGCTGAAGAAAAAAAGAAAAAACATAAGAAAAGAAGAACCGCAACCAAGGCGGCCGCATCCATCGGCCCCATGGTCAAGGAATTCATAGGTGGAACCAATCGGGCAAGGGCGGAGGGAACCCATAAACTCGCTTATACCTTCATCGTTTGCCATCATGAAGAGATCCTGAGGGCCATGGATGTCCTTCCCGTCTGGACCGAGAATTTTGCAGGCATCTGCGGCGCCATCAGGGATTCGGAACGGTTTCTCCAGCGGGCGGAGTCCCTGGGGTTCTCGAGGTCTCTGTGCACCTATGCCCTTTGCGGACTGGGTTTCGATCAGTGGAGAGAGGAACTGGGAGAGATGCCGCCTGATGCCCCCTGGGGCGGGCAGGCAAGGCCCGATTTCATGATTTCAACCGGGCAGATTCTCTGTGATCCGCGGGCCAAATGGTATCAGGCGGCGCAACAGTACATGCCTGATGTCCCCATATACAATATTGACCTGCCTTATCCCCTGTATGATCCGAACCGCGATCACCGGGAGGTCTGGGGCTATTATCATAAGTATATCGTCAAGGAAATGCGCGGTTTCGTTTCTTTTCTGGAAGAACAGACCGGAAAGAAGATGGACTATGATCGGCTCAAGGAATACGTTGCATTGAGCGACAAGACCTGGAACCTGATCGAGGAGACCTATAACCTCAGGGCGGCAAAACCCTGCCCCATGGGCACGGGGGATGCCATGAATACCATGGTGCCCATGAATTTCAAGATGGCCAGCCAGGAGGCCTATGATTTTTTCCTTGGCCTCAATGCCGAACTCAAGGAAAAGAACGCCAAGAAGGAAGGCGTTGTGGAGAACGAGAAATACCGACTTCTCTGGGGCGGTGGCCTGCCGTCCTGGTTCGCCCTGGGTGACTTCAACTACTTTAACAGCAAAGGGGCCGTCTTTCCGGCGGAGACGACCTATCGCATGGTCGCGCCCCTTTATGAAATGGATATTCCCGAAACCGATGATCCTATTGAACACCTGGCCTGGAAGTGGTTGGGTTATTGGACCTTCTGGTATGACAAGGCGAGGAAGCGGCCCGGAAGCCACCCGGATGTGGAGTGGCTGATCAATTATATCGAGAGGTATGATATCGACGGCGTGGTGATGCATGAGGCCTTCTCGTGCCGTTCCTGGCATGTCGGGCTCATCTGGCAGCTTCAGCAGTTGGCAAAAATCTACAAACCCATCCCCGTATTGATGCTTGGGGACAGTGGCCAGAAGAAGGAGGGGAAACGGGAACTTCCATCCCTGATCCTGGAGAGCGACATCATCGATATCACATCCTATTCCGAGGTCGATACGAGAAATAAGATCGATGCCTTTATCGAGACCCTGGAATCCATTGAAAAAAGTAAAGTCAATTAACCCAAAGGAATAATGACTAAATATTATGCAGGTATTGATATCGGTTCAACCATGACCAAGGCGGTGATCCTCCAGGAGGGGATCATCGCCTCCGTGATTGGACCGACCGGTCCGGAACACAGGGTGCTGGCCAACAGGGTGATGGAAGAGGTCCTGGAACAGGCCGGGCTTCCCTTTTCATCCATTACCTATATCGTGTCTACCGGCTATGGGAGAATCAATGTCCCCTTTGCGGACAAACAGGTCACGGAGATCAGTTGTCATGCCAAGGGCATAAGTTACCTTTTCCCCCGGGCCAAAACGATCGTCGATATCGGCGGGCAGGACAGCAAGGGCATAAAAATCGATGCCAACGGCCGACCCGTCGATTTCGTGATGAACGATAAATGTGCCGCGGGAAGCGGCCGGTTTATAGAGGTGATCGCAGACACGCTGGGTCTCAAACTGGAAGACA
>CAYNYM010000440.1:0-3642 GCA_964401325.1 uncultured Desulfobacteraceae bacterium
AGATATTTCTCAAACCGGGTTGGGTTGAGCACAATCCGGATGAAATCTGGAAAAATATTCAAGAGGTGATTGACGGCGCCTTAAATAAAGCCCACATTTCCGGTTCGGATCTGACAGCCGTCGGGATCACCAATCAGCGGGAAACCACCGTGTTATGGGACAAAAATACCGGACGCCCGTATAACAATGCCATTGTCTGGCAATGCACCAGGACGGATAAAATTTGCAAGGAACTGTCCCAAGAAGGAGGACAGGATCGTTTTCGAGAGAAAACCGGCCTTCCCATGGCCGCCTATTTTTCAGGACCGAAGATCAAATGGATTTTGGACAACGTCCCGGAGGCCCGTTCCGGGGCGATGAAGGGGAACGCCCTGTTCGGCACCATGGAGACCTGGCTTATCTGGTGGCTCACAGGCGGGCCTAACGGCGGGGCCCATGTCACGGACGTCACCAATGCCAGCAGGACCATCATGATGAATCTAAGTACTCTTGCGTGGGACCCGGAAATCCTCGCCGTTCTCGGGATTCCCGAGCAGATCCTCCCCCGCATCGTTCCCTCCAGCGACTCCCGTGCATGGGGAACGACCCGGAAGGACGGACCGTTTAAAGCCCGTATCCCGATATGCGGCGCCCTGGGGGACCAGCAGGCCGCCCTTGTCGGGCAGGCCTGTTTTGATGAGGGAAATGCAAAGAACACCTATGGTACCGGTTGTTTCCTGCTGCTGAACACGGGTGAGCGTGCGGTGGCCTCCAGACATGGTCTGCTCACCACACTGGGTTATCAAATCAACGACCAGAAACCCATCTATTGCCTTGAAGGCTCCGTCGCCATTGCAGGGGCCCTGGTCCAGTGGATCCGTGACAATCTGGGGCTTATTTCCAATGCAAAGGAGATTGAAAGTCTCGCCGGTTCTGTTGAGGACAATGGCGGCATCTACTTTGTGCCGGCCTTCTCGGGTCTTTTTGCCCCATACTGGCGTTCGGACGCACGGGGAGTGATCGCCGGACTGACGCGCTTTGCCAACAAGGGGCATATCGCACGGGCCGTCCTGGAGGCCTGTGCCTTTCAAACCCGTGATATCGTAGAGGCCATGAACAAGGATTCCGGCGTGAAACTGAACGAACTCAAGGTAGACGGGGGCATGGTGCGAAATGAACTGCTGATGCAGTTTCAGGCGGACATCCTGGATGTACCGGTGATCCGGCCCAGCGTAACGGAAACAACAGCCCTTGGAGCCGCTTATGCTGCCGGCTTGGCCGTGGATTTCTGGTCGGGGCTCAACGACCTGCGGCAAAATTGGGCGGAAGATAAAACCTGGCAGCCGGCCATGGCAACGGAAATCAGAAAAAAGGCCTGCGAGGCATGGGAAAAGGCCGTCAGACGAACCTTTGACTGGATTGAATAATCTGGGCGGGTGTTGGAGTTATTTGAGTGACTCTGTCAGGAGGAGGTAAAGGCGATTCCGCACAGGCATGCAAAGGTGAGCATCTCGAAAATCCTGCAACGTTATTTTTTTACGAACGCAGCCTCCTTTTTAAAAAAAAATAAAAGGGAAGACAGCCTTCTTATATCCAAACGCTTATTCATTTTCATTCTTTATGCAACGTTCGGCCACATCGAAGACTCCCCGCCGTCCCGTGGATGCGGAAGACAGGGAGTCTTCTCCGAAAGGTTTTCTGCTGATTCTATCTCTTATAATTTTTCCAGGAAGATTCCGATAAGAAACCCGCCGACAACGGTTCCGTCTTCGTCAACAACCGGAAATGCCAGATGCTGAAGCTGCGTATTTTCAGCCTTGTCGAACTTGATCGGCCCGATTTCGATGCTGCGGTCCTTGACCGTACGCCTATATTTCCCTTCATCGCCCTGCCAATAATCGTTGGGGATTCTGTGCGAACCTACTGTCGCGCCCTGGTTGTCAAAGACAAAGCCTTTGGCGACCGCCACTTCCCCTTTGGCCAACTCCTGAAGTGCCTTGCCGCAAGGATTATCTAACAGTTCATGCATGATCGGTAGTTCCTCTTCGGCATCCATCCATTCCTTGTCCATCTTCTTGATCTCATCCAGAGACAAATTCTTGGCATTGTGCGACTTTACGGCTTCTACGAAAGCCTTGTTCGTGCAAAACGGGATGAGCTTTTCCCTGGCAAACGCTTTTACTTTCTCCGAGCCCCCTTTATCCGCAGCGAGGTCTTTGGTCACCTTGGCAATCATCTCTTCGACGGCCGGATTTTCCATTGCAACTGCGAATGGCGCAGCAAAGAATATACTGATCATGACTAATGCTATTAATTTTCTCATTTTTTGCCCTTCCTTTTCTTTATTTTATTTATGAAATGTGCCCTTTTCAGTCGTTTCAGAGCGTTGGCTCCATCTGCTCTTTACTTGTATGGAATTTCTGATTTAACCGTAAACCGCCTTGGTACTGTTCCGGAAGTCATTGAAACCTTAAAATTCGATCACGCTTCCGGAGCCCATCGGCCTGACAACATTGTCTCCAAATTTTTCTGTAAAATATTTGATGGCATTGCTGCCCGTGCAGTGTCCCCCGTAAAAGACAAAATCCTTGGCCTTGATCTTATCCGTATAGGCAACAGCTTTCGAAAGTACTTCGTCATCAGCGCTCTTCAGGTGCAGGCCACCGACCACGGCAAGCAATTTTTCATTGGGGAATTCTTTCTGGATGGCTTTCAGGATATTGACGTATCCTGCATGGCCGCAACCGAAGATTGCCACGATGCCCCGGGGGGTCTTAACCGCCACAGTTGCGTCATCAATAATGGGGCAAGGCCCGGTACCGTCTTCGTTTTGAAATTTCCCCTGGGTCGGAGTGTAGCTTCCCGATTCTCGAGGGACATCGGTAAAAAAATACAAACCCTCATCCAGTTTGGAGGTGTTATTGAGGGGTTTGAACACAGGATCGGCATATTTCCTGGCCAGATAAGGCATCCCGCAAATCCGAACCGGCTTGCCTTTTTTTACGCCGTACTGTTTGTGCCAGATATAGGGGTGACCGTAGACGGGTGGTTGCCCTTTGAGACGGGGATAGAATGTCAGGCCACCGGTGTGGTCATCATGACCGTGACTGATGGCGATTCCAGTGAGATTATCGAGGCTGATGTCCATCCGCTCGGCGTTTTCCATGAAAACATCCGTAGTGCCTGCGTCTAGAAGCCAGTGGTGGCCGTTGGCCAATTCCACAAAAATCGAAACACCGTGCTCGGCGACGAACGCGTCTGAAACAACAGTGTCATCGCACAACACGGACAGTTTCACCTTGCCGGTGTCGGCCGCAAACCCATTTCCCACCATCACCATTGTCAACAAACATGAAGCTACAAAAACAAATATTTTTCTTATAAGCTTTTCACGCATTCTCATTCTCCTTCATTGATTTAAATATATATTATTCATTTGCCGCACATTGATCCGATAATAGGCAGGGAATACACATGGTTTCAGAAATAATCCGTCAACCAGAAGACAATCCTTCATCATGGCAGAGCCTTTATGTCAGATCCCGCCTAGAGCGCTGATACGTAGCTGTGCATTAAAAATCCACCGGTTCGGTGTCACTGCGTTTATCGGCCTCCATTGGCGACAATTGATGATTGGACGTCTCCTCAAAGTATGTCTCCCTG
>CAYNYM010000441.1:0-3641 GCA_964401325.1 uncultured Desulfobacteraceae bacterium
CCAGAATCCCCGCACACATCTCAGCCATGAAATGGGCATCCACCATGAGGTCATATCGGGGAAAACCGCTGTGGACGGTCCTTTTCAAATGCTTCGTCAGGGGGCACTCATGGCCGAAACTCTGAAAAAAACGATCATAGGTTTCGATTCTAAAGGTAATTTCCGCCAGGGTCTCCCGCCTTCTCATTTTCCTCAGGAGTTTGCGTTTGTAATGATCAAACCCCTCTGGATTCGGCTGGTTCTTGCAACCGGATACCAACGTCAAGCCAAAAGGCACGCCCGGGTAACGGGCCCTGTAACCGGGAGACAAGATGAGATCAACGGCCGGCATTTCCATGAATGGGACCTCCACTCCTCTCTTGGTCTTGTTACCAGAGCAGGCTCCCCCTGTCAATTGCCTGTTTTTATCCCTTGCACAAATCACGCGAATATGTTTTTCTCGTTTCTCAACCAGGGCGGGCCGGTCTCTCCGACCGATTCTTCCCTCGCGTCGTCCAATTACCTTGAGGAAAGCTGAAGACCAATCCCTACACCATTGATTCATAGGATTGAGACGACCGCCCGTGACCGGCTGCCGGAGACGAGTGTGTTCCCAAATATTTTGCAAGGAGGACCGACATCCCGTGACAACAGCAGGAAAAATTTCCTTTGAAAAAGACAGGTTATTGGTGCCTGACCAACCCATTATCCCATTCATAGAAGGGGACGGCATAGGCCCTGATATCCGGCGGGCTTCCCTCCGGGTCATCGACCGGGCGGTTGACATCTGCTGGCAGGGAACTCGTCGAATTGTCTGGAAGGAGGTTTTTGCAGGCGAAAAGGCCTTTAAAAAGACCGGCCAATGGTTGCCTAACGAAACCATCGAAAGCTTCAGGGAATTCCGAGTCGGCATTAAGGGGCCTTTAACCACTCCCGTCGGCGAAGGTATCCGCAGCCTCAATGTGGCGCTGAGGCACAAACTCGATCTTTACGCCTGCGTCAGACCGATCCGTTATTTCACGGGAGTTCCAAGCCCGGTCAAAGAACCCCGGAAGGTGGATATGGTCGTCTTCAGGGAAAACACCGAGGATGTCTATGCGGGGCTGGAGCTTGAATCCGGCACCGAGGAGACCCTCCGTCTCATAGATCACCTGTCCACGGAATACGGGTGGCGCATTCGCCCCGATTCCGGTCTAGGGATCAAACCGATCAGCAAATCCGGGAGCGAAAGACTTATCAGTGCCGCCATTGAACACGCCCTCACGCATAAGCGCCGAAGCGTCACCCTGGTGCACAAGGGGAATATCCAAAAATTCACGGAAGGGGCCTTTCGCAATTGGGGCTATCAACTTGCAAAGGAGGCTTATCCCGACAACACCGTGACCTGGGACGACGTCCAGGGGTCCCCGCCGGAGGGAAAGGTCCTGATCAAGGACACCATTGCGGATATCTTTTTTCAACAGGCCCTGACCCGGCCCGAAGAGTTTGATGTCATCGCCACCATGAACCTGAACGGGGACTATATCTCGGATGCCTTGGCAGCCCAGGTCGGAGGGGTCGGCATGGCCCCCGGCGCTAATATCAGCTATGAAAAAGGCTGTGCCCTCTTTGAAGCCACCCATGGAACGGCCCCCAAATACACCGGACAGGACAAGGTGAACCCGACATCCCTGATTCTGAGCGGGGCCATGATGCTGGACTTCATGGGCTGGTCCGAGGCGGCCAAGCGGATTGAAAGAGGCCTCGAGAGGGCCTTTGCGTCCGGGAAGGTAACCTACGATCTTGCCAGACTCATGGAGGGAGCCGAGGAAGTCTCCTGCTCCCGTTTTGCGGAAATTGTCTGCGAGCAAATGATTTAGCATGCTGATCCGCGGACATAGATGCGATGCAAGCGAGGCGTAACGATTGAGGCATAGGAGGTATAGGACTTGGTCGTCGTTCCCCGGGATAAGAGATTGACAAGGGGATGGGTTTCGGATAACTAGAAATTCTATTTTCCTAATAATCCTGTCGCCCGCCCGTCGGGCGATTGTCTTGAGAAACCTTTTGACTTCAATGATCCAGGCTCACCCGGATCAGTGATAAAGCGGAGATCTGACATGTCAAACATCGTCGTGGTAGGAACACAGTGGGGTGATGAGGGCAAAGGTAAGGTGGTTGATCTCCTGGCAACCGGTGCGGACCTGGTGGTCAGGTTCCAGGGAGGAAACAACGCCGGGCATACCCTTGTGGTAAACGGAGAACAGACGATTTGTCATCTCATTCCCTCGGGTATCCTTCATGAAGAAAAAAAATGCATGATCGGAAACGGCCTGGTTGTGGACCCTGAGGTTCTTATCAATGAAATCGACACATTGAGGACGAAGGGGGTAACCATCACACCCGATAATCTCTCATTGAGTGAAAAGGCCCACCTCATCATGCCCTACCACAGGGCACTGGACCTGGCAAGAGAGGCGGCCAAAGGGAAAGACAAGATCGGGACGACCGGTCGCGGCATAGGCCCCTGCTACGAAGACAAGGCCGCAAGAACGGGTATCAGGGCCATTGATCTCCTTGAACTCGATACCCTTGAAGAAAAAATCCGACTCAACCTCACTGAAAAAAATTTCATCCTGACCGAATTCCTGCATGCCGAACCCCTGGACTTCCAGCCCGTCTTTGACCAATACTGCGCCATGGCCGATGTCCTCGCGCCCTATATTTCCGATGTCTCCATCGAGATCGATCAGGCCATCAGATCCGGCAAGAAAGTCCTTTTCGAGGGTGCCCAGGCCACCCACTTGGATATCGATCACGGCACCTACCCCTTTGTCACATCCTCCAATCCCATCTCGGGATCGGTCTGCGCCGGGGCCGGTGTCGGTCCGGATAAGCTTCATCATATCGTCGGCATTCTCAAGGCCTACACCACGCGCGTGGGTGCCGGTCCGTTTCCCACGGAACTGGAGGATGAGATCGGAAACTACATCCAAGAAAAGGGCGCCGAATTCGGTGCCACCACCGGACGGAGGCGGCGGTGCGGGTGGCTCGATCTGGTCATGGCCAGGGATTCCGTTCGCCTCAACGGCCTGACCAGTCTGGGTATTACCAAGCTGGATGTCCTCACCGGCATGGAGAGGCTGAGAATATGCGTGGCCTATGACTGCGGGGGAGAGAGGTTGGAAGCCAGACCCGCCAGTCTGAAAAAACTGGCACAGTGCGTGCCAGTATACGAAGAACTTCCGGGCTGGCACGAGGACATCTCTTCAGCCGCGACAGTGGATGAACTGCCCCTTCAAGCCAAAAACTACCTCAAACGGATCGAAGAAATCACCGAAGTGCCCATCTCCATCGTTTCCGTGGGACCGGGCCGGGATCAGACGATCGTTGCAAAGGACCCTTATCGTTTCAAATAAACGATATGTAATCCATGCCCACATTCGATAAGACATATGACGTGATCGTGGTCGGGGCCGGTCATGCCGGGTGCGAAGCTGCACTCGCGGCCTCGCGTATGGGGCATCCCACCCTGTTGCTCACCATCAACCTCGATCACATCGCAGCCATGAGCTGCAACCCGGCCATCGGTGGTCTGGCCAAGGGTCATCTCGTCAAAGAGATTGATGCCATGGGGGGTGAGATCGCAAAAAACGCCGATGAAACGGGCATCCAGTTCCGGC
>CAYNYM010000442.1:0-3637 GCA_964401325.1 uncultured Desulfobacteraceae bacterium
CGAGGTGCTCCCGGCGCGATGCGAAATCGAGCCGGTCGGTGTTGACGATCAACACCCTGGCCCTTCCGGCGAATCCCGTCCAGTGGTGTGCCCTGTCGCGGTACCGGGGGGGGATTCCCTCGGCAGGTGGTGACTCGTAGGGGGCCAGGAGCCCTTTTCCCTTGAGCAGGAGGGTCTGGGCATGTTCGCCACTCCAGAAGACGTCCGCCCGGGGGTGGTCCTTTTCGGCTATAATCCGGTTGACGAGTCCCGTGGTCTTGGAGGCCTCGACGTCAAATACAGGGCACACCCGGATCCCGGTCTTGTTTTCAAAGGACTCCAGGACGGGTTCCGAGTAGTGCCGATCCACTGAGGTATAAATAACCACCATGCGCTCTGACGGAGATGGTCTGCACGCGGCGGCGGCCAGGATCAGGATGACTGCCACCGGCCAGGCAACGCCCTTGATTGATCTTTTTTGAATACCGGGACTTAAGGTGCGCATGCTATTCCCATGAAAAGGCCATTCGGTGCATTCATTATTTTTTCCATGTCCTTTTGATGACGAGACAACTGGCGATCGTATCGTGAAGTCCCTGCTTTTTTCGGGTGAAACCGATCATCAGAAATCCGATGAAGAATATGAGTGCAGACAAAATCTTGCCGAAATGCCGCAACGTCGCTCTGGGGAAAGAGATCCTGGTCCCCTCCAGATCGACGACCTGGATGCCCGCGATCATCTTGCCCGGGGTGGCCTGCCATTTTGAGCTCTCCGGAATCGCATAATAGAGCCAGGCCAGAATGATGCTCACAAAGAAACCGGCTGGCCCCCCGGCATGTCGGCTTGAGGAATAAGCAAAGGCCTCCGGGCCGAAGCCGAGACCCGGGATTCCCCTGAGGGACAGGGATAATGCGGTTGTAACCATCAGGAGAATCAGCCAATCGAACAGGAAGGCCAGGAACCGCCGCCAGAATCCCGCATACTCAAAGATCATGCCTTCGGCCGCTGAAAAGGTAAATGCCTCGAGAGGCGGGGGCGGGGCTTCATTGAGCAGGTCGTGACCGCACCGGCCGCAAAACTTATCGTCATCATTGTTGCGGGATCCGCACATGGGGCAATACATGAAACGCTCCTTAGGGAAGGTTGCAGGGTAAAGATGATGCCCGGATGGTGGCTCAGGGTTATTTTGCGAAGCATAGGCCAAAAGCCGGAGGAGGTCAAGAATCTGACTCTCCGGGTAACCCTTTCCAATTCAGTCCCGGGAATCCGGACGGAGGAAAGGACCGGACCGGGGGTTGAACGAATCGGGACGAATCCGCCAACCTGTAGAAACTATATGATTTATTTCGAAAGGGAAAATAAAAAAGGGGGTGAAGGGAGACTGAAATCGAAAAAGGCATCGAATTTGCATAATATAGAGAAGTTTGTGCATCAGTGTTTCGGGCAAGCCGGGTCCTTCGATGCTGCAAGGTTTTTTTACTTATGAACCAGCCAGAATTGAGATAGTTATCTGCTGCCATTGATTGAGGTTCCCCGTGGGAGAAAAAACAAACCGTCAAGATATCGAGAAGCGAATCCGGGAACTGGAAAAAGACCTGCAGGACATCCGTGAAAGAGAACAAACCCTCAAGAAAAACTGTGAGGCTGCACGGACGGATGTCAGCCTGCAAATCGAACAGTTTCAGAAAGTCAACAGGGAACTCCAGGCCGGAATCACTGAGCGGGAGAGGGCTGTAGATATCCAGGGAGTTTTGTACAACATTTCGGAGGCGGCCGGTCAGGCCGAATCCCTGGACGATCTGCTGCCCATGATCCATGAGCAGGTGGGAAGACTCATGGATGCCGATAATTTCAGTGTTGCCCTTGTTCACGATCATGAAGAGAACCTTTTCTCTTTTCCCTATTATATTGACGAGCATCCTGCAGAGGAAATCAACGATCCTTCCGTTCCGATCAAGCTGAGCAAAGGATTCACCCTCTATGTGAAGGAGACCCAGAGCCCCCTTCTTGCCAATCGGAAGAGCATTGATGAGCTCATTGATCAGAAAAAAGAGATCCAAAGGATAGGCAAGCAGTCCGATTCCTGGATGGGAGTCCCTTTGAAAACGATCGGGGGCGAGGTGATCGGGGTTGTCTCCGTTCAGAGCTATACGGACACGGATGCTTACTCGACAGAAGACCTCAACCTCCTGTCCATTGTCTCGAATACCATCACCGGCGCCATAATCTATAAACAGGCCGAAGATGCCCTGCGGGTTGAGAAGGCCTACCTGGAACAGCTCATAGAGAGTGCGCCGGAGGCCGTCGTTGTGACGGAGAACAACGGACGGATCATGCGCATCAACAGTGAATTTACAAGGACCTTCGGTTACAGTCCCGAAGAGGCCGTGGGCCGATACCTCGACAGCCTCCTTGCGCCACCGGGTCGCACTGATGAGGCCGAGTCCATCACCAGGCAACTGATGGAGGACGGACGACGGGTCACCATTGAAACCCTTCGCAGGCGAAAGGACGGCACCCTGATCGATGTGTCTATTCTCGGGGCACCGGTCAGGATTGATGAGAATCAATTGGCCGTTTACGCTATTTACCGCGATATCAGTGAAAGAAAGAGGGCCGAAGATCAGGCCAAACGGGCCGCAAAACAGGCCTCCCTGGTCTATGAGGTGGGGCAGCACATCAGCAGTGAGCTGGAGTTGAATGAACTGCTGACTCAGATCGTCACCGTGGTGTGTGAGACCTTTCACTACTACGGTGTCCTGCTGTTGCTGGTGGACGAGAAAACCCGGGAACTCGTCCTGCAATCGACTGCGGGGAGGATCACCGATAATTTTGTCGATAATATCCGCGTTCCCATTGGAAAGGGTATGATCGGGGCCGCGGCCTTGACAGGAGAATCGCAACTCAGCGGCGAAGTGGCCGGGGAACCGGGGCTGCGATCGTGGGCCGGGCAGGAGACCCGCTCCGAATTAACGGTTCCCATCAAGGGCGGAAAGGCGGTCATCGGCGTCCTCGATCTTCAGAGCGATCGGGTGAATGCCTTTGACGGGACCGATGTGATGCTCATGGGGACCCTGGCCGATCAAATCGCAACGGCCGTGAATAATGCCCGCCTCTACGAGGCCGCGCGAAAGGAACTGAAGGAGCGGACCTATGCCGAAGAGATCAACCGAACCCTGTTCACCATCTCCAATGCCCTTAACACCACCTTCAATCCGGACGACCTTTACCGCTCCATTCATTCGTCCCTGAGCAGAATCATCGATGTGACCAATTTTTATATCGCGCTCCATGACAGGGAGAGGGACACGATTTCTTCCCCTTACCATGTCGATGAAGTGGACGATGATTTCTCTGATCTCAAGAATGTCAGCCAATCCCTTTCCATGACCAGTGAAGTGATCAGGAAAGAGAAGCCGATTCTGATCAGAAAAGAGGCCCTCATGGACTGGATCCGGCAGTCGAACAAAGAACCGATCGGGACTCTGGCGGAGATTTGGCTGGGCGTTCCCCTGCGGGTGAAAAATGAGGTCATCGGGGCGATGGTCGTGCAGAGTTACTCTGATCCGGACCTCTACGGTGAAAGGGACGTGGAGGTCCTTGTCTCGGTCTCAGACCAGGTGGGCATCGCCATTGAGCGCAAAATGGCGGAGGAGG
>CAYNYM010000443.1:0-272 GCA_964401325.1 uncultured Desulfobacteraceae bacterium
AGGTGGGAAACTCGCATCCTGCGACGAGTACCCCTGCGGCACCCAGTTCAAAGGCCCGTTCAATGAGCTTGATGGGCACCCGGGCCGAGCACATGACCCGGATGAGCCTCGCGTTGGGGGGGTATTGGAGTCTACTCACGCCGGCCATGTCCACGCCGCCCAGGGCACACCAGTGGCATACGAAACCCAGGATTTTTTCCTGCGGATTCTCTTCCAACGCGGCCTCCACCTGGGCAAGCAATTGCTCATCCGTATAATGCACAATAGTGATG
>CAYNYM010000443.1:282-3632 GCA_964401325.1 uncultured Desulfobacteraceae bacterium
CTCCTTGGGGCAGTCCGCCGCACAGAGACCACATCCCTTGCAGAGGGCCTTGACCACGGAAGGTTGTTTATCTTCGCTCACTTGAATCGCGCCGTAGGGGCACCTTTTCCAGCATATGCTGCAACCGTTGCAGTTGGTCAGATCGATGTCCGCAACAATCCCTTCGGCCTCGATGTAGCCGTTTTTCATGGGGATGGAAGCCCTCATGGCCGCTCCAATGCCCTCTTCGACGGTCTCCTTGAGGGTCTTCGGGTTTTTTGCGCAGCCGCAAAGGGCGATCCCGTCGGCGGGAAAATCCAGGGGCCCCAGCTTGATGTGGCGTTCCTGAAAAAATCCCTCGGCGTTACTGGAGACCTTCAGGTGCCCCTTGAGGGCCTCGAGCGTTTCATCTCCTTCAAACCCGACCGTGAGAACCAAAAGATCCGCAGGGAGTTCGAATTCCCGACCAAGGAGGATGTCATGGACCTTGATCCGGAGATCACCGTTTTGCTCTACCACTTCGGGGTATTTCTCGTCGGGAAATCTAATGAACTTGACACCTGCCGCCTTGGCGGCATCCAGTTGGAAATGCTCCTCCTTGACCATGCTCAAATCCCGGTAAAGGATATGGACCCGGGCGTGCGGGTTGCGTTCCTTCAAGACCAGGGCATTTTTGACGGATACCGGGCATCCGATACTGCAGCAACCCCGAGTTTCATTCTTGGAACCGACGCAATTGATGATGACGACGTTTTCAGCATCCCCCACCTGGTCGTTTTTGAGCAAATCCTCGAGTTGAAGCTGGGTCATCACCCTTTGATCACTGCCGTAGAGGAACTGTCCGTCGGGCACGATCTCCCGCATGCCGGTAGCCACGATCACGGTGGAGATGTCCAGGTGTTCACTGCCCCCATTGGCCTCGATCGTGACCTTGTAGTTACCGATATACCCTGCGACCTTTTCAATCTTCGCGTCGGTGAAGACTTTGACGTTGGGGTGCGCCCTCACCTGATCCGCTCGGGTCCTGGCGATTTCAGCGGCGGTGAGCCTTTCATCGTTATGTGAAATGGTGGATATCCTGTTCAAAAGGCCTCCGAGGTCCGGCTGCTTTTCTACGATGAAGGCCTTGAAACCCTGATCCGCGATACTCAGGGCCGCACTCATGCCGGCCATGCCGCCCCCCACGATCAGGCAGTCCTGGCCCACGGGGAGTCGGATTTCCTCCCCCTCTTCGAGGAGGGCCGCTTTGGCCGCACCCATCTTGACCAGGTCCTTGGCCTTTTGGGTGGCGATCTCGGGTTCGTTCATGTGCACCCAGGAGACCTGTTCCCGGATACTCACGAACTCCAGGAGGTAGGGGTTCAATCCCGCCTCTTTGATCGTCTGCTTGAAGAGGGGTTCGTGGGTCCTCGGCGTGCAGGAGGCGATGACCACGCGGTTGAGTTTGTGCTCCTTGATGGATTCCTGCATGGTGCTCAGGGCGTCTACCGAGCAGGACCATTTGCCTTCATCGGCAAAGGCCACATCCTTGAGCCCCCTGGCGTATTCCACCACCTCCGGGACGTCGACCACCCCCGCGATGTTTGAGCCGCAGTCGCAGACAAAGACGCCTATTCGGATGTCTTCTTCACTCATGAAATTCCCCTAAGTCGAATGACAAGCCCAATATGACCACAAGGACACGAAGAGCACGAAGAAAAAACATTAAAGACCTTTTTCGGGCAATCTTCTTTGGTTGACGGGTTTTTCCAAACAAAAATTACCCTTCGTGCTCTTCGAGTCCTTCGTGGTGAAATATTTGTTGTATGAGGCATCTTACACCCGAGTTGCCATGTGTCACCCGGATGGTGAATAGAGGTTGTCTCACCTCGAAACCGCCTTCATGCTTGCTGCGGTGGCCTGTACCACCGATTCGGAGATATCGATGGGGCCCGTCGCCCCGCCGCACAGATAGATGCCCTCCACGTCGGTTTCGAGAGGCGCTATGAGCGGATCTTTCTCCCGGAAGAATCCGAGATCATCCAGAGGGATTTTGAGGATCTTTGCCAGCCTTTTGTTTCGCGGGCTGGGGATCAGGCCAGTGGAAAGCACAAGCAGTTCCAATTCCTCCTCTCTCAATGCCCCGGTTTCAAGGTCTTCATACCGGACCGTAAGATTTTTTGTCTCGGGGTCTTCAAAAACATCATACGGCCTGGCCCTTACGTATTTGACGCCGTTTTCCCTGGCCTTTTGGTAAAATCCCCAGAAGCCTTTACCGTATGCCTTGAGATCGTTGTAGTAGATGATGGTTTCTACGGAAGGGTCGTGTTCTTTGGTAATGATCGTCTGCTTGGCTGCGACCATGCAGCAGACCTTTGAACAGTAAGGGGTGCCGTGGTCCAGGCCGCGTCCGGCGCACTGAATCCATCCGATCTTGTGGACATGCCTATGGTCGGAGGGCCGGATGATCTGCCCGGCCGTCGGGCCGCCGGCATTCATAAGCCGCTCGAACTGGATATAGGTAATGACATTGTCGTAGACGTCGTAACCGTGAAGGCCGGTCGGTGGTTTGGCATCCGTGATCCCTGCGGCCACCACGATGCTTTTGACATCGATGTTCCTGTTTTTATTGGCCTGCCAGAGGCGGACCGCATCCTTGCCCTCCTTCTGGCATGCCTTGACACACAGGGCAATAGGGCACTCCCTGCACTGGCTGCAATCCACCACGCACCCACCCACACAGGCACCGCTTTCCCGCATCTTCCCAAAGCGGCAGTCGGGATCGATGACAGCCATATTGGGCACGGCCTGGGGAAAAGGCATGTATATCAGCTTCCGAGTGCCGCCGATCTTACCGTCCATCTCATCGGGCACACTCACCGGACAGGCCTCCATGCAGGCCCCGCAACCCGTGCATTTTTCCTCGTCGATGAACTTGGCCTTGCTGACCAGTCTGACTTGAAAACCGCCATCGGCCTTCTTGACCTTTCTTGCTTCCGTGTTGGTCAGAATTTCGATGTTCGGGTGGTTGTCCACCTCATACATCTGAGGCGCTTCAATGCAGATGGAGCAGTCATTGGTCGGGAAGGTCTTGTCAAGCCTCGCCATCATGCCGCCTATGCTGGGCGTGTCGTCGACCAGGAAAACATGGGTTCCATAATTGGCGGCGTTTAGGGCACAGTTGATGCCTGCTACGCCTGCGCCTATGATGAGGATGGAATCGTTCATGTCAGTACCCCGATAAAATCGCTTTCAGCGATTTTATATGCAGAATAAGCACGTTTTTTTGAACTGCGTAGCTTCTTGAAACACCTTCAGCCAGGGATGGGCAGGAACAGTCTTTTCAAAAGGCTAAACGTCATCTTTTTGTCAGAGCAGCGAAGCTGCGTTAT
>CAYNYM010000444.1:0-3631 GCA_964401325.1 uncultured Desulfobacteraceae bacterium
GGTCAAACACACCTCCGACCCAGCAGCTGCCGATTCCGCGGGTCGTGGCTGTCACAACCGCCGCTTCCCTGGCCTATGGGGCCGACAAGAAGGGGGACAAGAAGATCGCTGTCTTCGATCGCGGTGGAGGCAGTTTTGTTATCTCCATACTGGAGATCGGCGAAGGGGTTTTTGAGGTCAAGTCCACGAATGGAGACACCCATTTAGGCGGGGAGGATTTCGATCTGAAAATCGTTGATTTTCTTGCAGACGAATTCACAAAAGACCAGGGCATTGATCTGAGGTCCGACAAAATGGCCCTTCAGAGACTGAAAGAGGCTGCTGAAAAGGCCAAAATGGAGCTATCGAGTTCACAAGAGACGGATATCAATCTCCCGTTTATTACCGCAGACGCCAGCGGCCCGAAGCATTTGAATATTAAATTTTCCAGGGCCAAGTTGGAGTCCCTGGTTGATGACCTCATTGACAGGGTGATCGGTCCCTGCAACACGGCCCTTCGGGATTCCGGTCTAAAGGCCAGCGAAATTGACGAGATCCTTCTGGTCGGAGGGATGACGCGGATGCCCAAGGTTCAAGAAAAAGTCAAAGAGGTCTTTGGCAAAGAACCCAGCAAGGGCGTCAATCCGGACGAAGTGGTTGCCGTCGGTGCGGCCATCCAGGGAGGTGTGCTCAAGGGGGAAGTGAAGGACGTGCTTCTTCTGGATGTTACCCCTCTTTCCCTGGGTATCGAAACCTTGGGTGGTGTCTTCACCAAATTAATTGAAAAGAATACCACTATCCCTACCAAAAAGAGCCAAGTTTTTTCCACGGCCGCCGACAATCAGCCTGCCGTGGAGATTCACGTGCTCCAGGGTGAACGCGAAATGGCCACTTACAACAAGACCCTCGGCCGCTTCCAGCTCATGGGCATTCCCCCCGCGCCCAGGGGGATTCCTCAGATCGAGGTCACCTTCGATATTGATGCCAACGGCATCGTAAACGTTTCCGCCAAGGATATGGGTACGGGCAAAGAGCAGTCCATCAAAATCACCGCCTCGAGCGGTCTTTCCGAGGAGGAGATTCAGCAACTCGTCAAAGATGCCGAAATGCACGGCGAAGAGGATCGAAAACGGAGAGAATTGGTGGATGCCAAAAATATGGCGGATTCCCTGATCTATTCCACGGAAAAATCCACCAAGGAGGCCGGGGACAAACTGGATGCCTCATCGAAAACCAATATCGATCAGGCTATCGCAAACCTCAAAAAAGCCATGGAAACGGAAAACACCGAAGAAATCAAACGTCTCACCGAGGAACTGACCCAGGCCTCACACAAATTGGCCGAGGCCATGTATGCACAGGCGTCTCAGCAGCAGTCCCAACAGGGCGCCGCCGAAGGGCAAGGGACCGGAGGAGAACCGCCAAAGGACGATGATGTTGTTGACGCAGACTTCGAGGAAGTGAATAAGTGAGTCTGAAATTCCTGCAGGCCATGAGGGCTGTTCCCATCTTAGTGGTGGGAATGGCCCTTTTGTTATCGGCCTGCCAGGCTCCCAAGATCGTCGACAGGATACCCGGCCCGGAGGAAACGCCCCGGGGCTTATTCCTCCGGGCCGAATCCGCCTTTCAGGAAGGATTATACGAGGAATCCCAGCAGGACTACGAGCTCTACCTTCAGCGGAATCCGGAAGGGGAAGATGCCGGGACGGTCCTTTATCGGATAGCCTGGCTTCGTTTCGGGGATTCACGGTATGAAGAAGCTTCGGAGCTCTTCCAAAGGATGATCAGAGATTATCCCGACCACCCACGCCGGGCATTCGCCCAATATTATATTGTCATGATTCATTACCGCCTTGGGCAATATGAACCATCAAAGGCGGCGGCCCTGGAATGGCTGGTGAGCTTCTCGGACCACCCGCTGAGAGGGGAGATCTTCGAACTCCTCGGAAAAAATGCCCGGGCAGTGGGGGATGACCCCAGGGCACTTTATTGGTGGATCAAGGCGGATGAGGAACTGGCTGACGAGGGTGCGGAAAAGAATGAGATCTCGGAAAAGATCATCGGTCTTATCCAGACAGCAGCACCCAATGCCCTTCGGGAGATGGCGGCCTATGCGGCTGAAAGCCTCTATGGCCCTTTTGTCTATTACCGATTGGCCAGGGGTTATCTCGACGACCATGATCTGGAAAGCGCCAGGGAAACGGCCATGGCCCTGGTTCGCTCCACGCCCGAACAGCACTGGGTGTCGTTGGGACGTCAGATCTTGGAGCGCATAGGGCGGGAACTCTCCTTAAGACCTGAAGTCATAGGATGCCTTTTACCTTTGAGCGGTCCCTTTTCCATTTACGGGCAGGAGGTCTTAAACGGTATACAGCTGGGCATGGGGCTCTTCGACAAATCCGTTGACCAGAGCATCGAATTGATCATCAAGGATACCGGCGGTCTGGCTGAAAAGGCCGTTTTACAGGTTAATGATCTTGCCCAAAAGGGCCGAGTCATGGCCATTATCGGCCCCCTGACCAGCAAAACTTCCCGTGCCGCGGCCCAAAGGGCCCAGCAATTGGGAGTGCCCATTATCACTCTCACCCAGGTGGACGACATCACGTCCATGGGTGATATGGTCTTTCGCAACTTCTTGACGCCGTCGAAAGAGGTAAAAAGGCTGGTGGAAAAGGCCGTCACCGATATGGGCATGACCAGATTCGGCATTTTGTACCCGGACACCCCCTACGGCCGCTTTATGGCGGACCTCTTTTGGGACAGGTTGGAAGTCGTGGGTGGCACTGTAAAGGCCGTGGAATCCTACGGCACGAAAGAAACCGACTTCGCCTCTCAGATCAAAAGGATGGTCGGGCTTTATTATCCAAGACCGGAGTCCGTAAAGCAGATGCTCAGGGAAATGCGCGCCATGAAAGGGGAGGAAGAAGTGGATGAGGACGAAACCGTGGAAGAGAAAGAGGAGGATGAAGAGGAACCTGAGCCCATTGTGGATTTTGACGCCGTATTCATTCCCGACAACTACCACCAGGTGGCCCTCATTGCCCCCCAATTCCCATTCAACGGTGTGTTCAATGTCCGCTTTCTGGGCACGAGCCTTTGGCAATCTCCGGAACTTCTTGCGCAGGCGGGAGAATACGTCCAGGGAGCCGTCTTCTCCTCCGGTTTCTATCCTCAGGAAAAATCCGATCAAAGCAGGGAATTTAGGGCATTGTACAGGGACGCCTATGATACGGAACCCGGGATTCTCGCCGCTACGGGCTACGACACCATCCACTTTTTAAAAAACGTGATCACTCAAAAAGGAATTCAGTCAAGAAAAGACTTCCGTAAGGGGCTCCTTTCCCATGAGGGGTATTATGGCATTACGGGAGAAATCGCCTTTGACGACCATGGGGAAGTAATTAAGGACCCGACCCTTCTGACCGTTTCCGGTCGTCACCTCAATATCCTACCCTAACTTCCATCGGCAAACGGGCCCTGACCTGTGGGCACGGAATGCTCCGGGTTGCCCGCTTTCACGAATCCCGGGGACGCACTCAGGACGTTTCCCCTTCGGAGGTCTCTTCCGGGGTCTTTTTCTTTCCTGCGAATTTGGCGATATAGATACTGATCTCGTACAATATGATCAGGGGCCCCGCCATCATGCCCTGGG
>CAYNYM010000445.1:0-3613 GCA_964401325.1 uncultured Desulfobacteraceae bacterium
TCTGCAAAGGCGAGATACTTGCGGTTGGCCTGGGATTCTCCGGCAAAGGCTTCCTCCAGATTTTTTTCAGTTTTGCTCACGGCATATCTCCTTGTTTATCCAGAGTAGAAATTTCGTTTACGGTCGGTCATTTCGTTCCTGCTTGTGGCCCTTACTCCCAAAAATAATAGACGAAATAAAAAGCGCACACAAAACTTACGATAATTCAATGGCGTCGAATGGAAAATGGGGTGAAGTATGTATTTTATGGAAAAAAAGACCGGATTTAAACAAAATCCCCGGCAGGGGCCCAAACCGGAATTTTCAGGGTAAACACCTCGGGGGGAATGGGGAAAGGGTATGACCGCAACACTCCCGTAACTCATGGGATTGTCAATAGCGGTTAAATGATTATCATTGTTTATATATGCACTGACATAACAGGGAGGTAACCGGAATGCCTTCATCGCATGATAAGACAGGTGACGGAGCGAGGCCCAATCGACTCATCCATGAAAAGAGCCCCTATCTGCTCCAACATGCCCACAATCCCGTGGACTGGTATCCATGGGCTGATGAGGCCTTTGAGAAGGCCGAAATGGAAAACAAACCCATATTTCTTT
This sequence comes from uncultured Desulfobacteraceae bacterium, assembly GCA_964401325.1. GTDB lineage: Bacteria > Desulfobacterota > DSM-4660 > Desulfatiglandales > HGW-15 > CAYNYM01. The sequence continues at coordinate 603 of CAYNYM010000445.1, forward strand.
CCATCGGCTACTCCACTTGCCACTGGTGCCATGTCATGGAAAAGGAGTCCTTTGAGGATCCGGAGGTGGCCGGGCTCATGAACGACGCCTTTGTGTCTATCAAGGTGGACAGGGAAGAGAGACCGGACCTTGATCATGTCTATATGGCCGTTTGTCAAATGATGACGGGAAGCGGCGGATGGCCTATGACCATCCTGATGACGCCGGACAAAAAACCCTTTTTTGCGGCGACCTATATCCCCAAGGGAGACCGTTTCGGTCAGTCCGGTTTGACGGCCCTTATTCCCCGTATCAAGGAGGTCTGGGAGAAACGCCGAACCGAGGTCCTCGAATCGGCCGACAAGGTGCTGGACGCCCTCAAGGGCATGGAGGGCGCGGCATCCGCAGGCGATCTCCAGGGGTCGGATCTCGACAGTGCCTACGGGGAACTCGCCAATCGCTTCGATAAGGACTATGGCGGTTTCGGCCAGGCCCCCAAGTTTCCCTCTCCGCACATCTTTCTATTTCTCCTACGCTACTGGAAACGAACCGGTCGTGAGGATGCCTTAGAGATGGTTGAGAAAGCCCTCCGTGAAATGCGGCAGGGCGGTCTATATGATCAGGTCGGTTTCGGCTTTCACCGCTATTCAACCGACAGGGAATGGCTCGTGCCCCATTTCGAAAAAATGCTCTATGATCAGGCCATGCTGGCGGTTGCCTATCTGGAGACGTACCAGGCCACGGAAAGAAAAGAATACAAACAAACCGCCGAAGAAATCTTCACCTATGTCCTGCGGGACATGACCGCCCCGGAAGGGGGATTCTATTCCGCCGAAGATGCGGATAGTGAAGGCGTGGAAGGGAAATTCTACGTCTGGAAGGAAGAGGAAATCAGAGAGATCCTCGAAAAGGAAGATGCCCTTCTCATTTCCAAGGTCTTCAATGTAAAGGAAAAGGGCAATTTCCTCGACGAGGCCTCGCGGAAGCACACAGGGGCCAATATTCTGTTTCAGGGAAAATCGCTCTCAGAGACGGCCGCTGACATGGATATGCCTCTCGCGGTCCTTGAAGAGCGTATCGACTCGGCCCGGCGTAAACTCTTTGAGGTCAGAGAAGAGCGGGTTCATCCCCACAAAGACGACAAGATCCTCACGGACTGGAACGGCTTGATGATTGCCGCCCTCGCAAAGGGGGCCCGGGTTCTGGGGGATTCCGCCCGGGCAGCGGCGGCGGGGCATGCCGCGGACTTTATCCTTGACCAAATGAGAAAGCCCGACGGGCGTCTGCTTCATCGCTATCGGGAGGGGCGGGCCGGGATTCCGGCGCATCTGGATGACTACGCCTTTTTCATCTGGGGATTGATCGAACTCTACGAAGCCACCTATCAGGTCCGGTATCTGAAAACGGCTCTCGAACTCAATCGGCACATGCTGGAGCACTTCTGGGACGAGGAAAAAGGAGGCCTCTTCTTTGCGGCCGACGACTCCGAGGACCTGATTGTCCGAAAAAAGGAGACCTATGACGGGGCCATTCCTTCAGGCAACGGCGTGGCCATGCTCAATCTCCTCAGACTGGCACGGATGACCGGGGATGCCGCGCTGGAAGACAAGGCCTCAAAAATCGTCCGTGCCTTTTCAGGACAGATCAAACAAATGCCATCCGCCTTTACACAGTTTCTGGTCGCCGCGGATTTCGGGATAGGGCCCTCCCATGAGGTGGTCATTTCCGGCCCTTCAGGATCGAAAGAAACGCAGGACATGCTGGACAGCCTGAGAAAGTCCTTTCACCCCAACATGGTCACCCTCTTCAGGCCGCCTGATTCGGAGAACCCTGAAATCGACGACATCGCTCCCTTTGTCCGAGAACACCGGCCCATCGACGGAAAGGCCACGGCCTATGTGTGTATGGGCCATTCGTGCAATCGGCCCACAACCGAAGTCGATATCATGCTGGAGATGTTGAATCAGGGGTTGAAGGAAAAGGATTGACCACCGGACCTTATCGCTGGCAATATTTCCATCTTAATGAACTTTGTGAATGATGTGGTTCACCCAAATCGCAGCCGCAAATTCATTCAAGAACAGCTAATTATTTTGCTATTTTTGTACCCTTCAGGTCAATTCTTTACTCCCTATGTGCCCGCCAAACAATGAAATCGCAGGCTGCTCTCTGCTATCTTCAATAATAGAAACTCTTCGAAGAAAACGATCTCCTCAAATCCTTGCCAAGTCTATGCATTAGAGATTACTTCACACAAAACCCATTTTGCTCTAATTTTTATCCTTCCATTTGCAACTTCTGAAATTCTTATCAGGAAAAGAAGTGCCCATATCTAAGCTCACGAGTCAGGCTATTTTTTTCTTGACAGCCTTCCCCATTTCTGATTTATGCTTCTGGCGAATAAATTATCTAATTTAAGCTATTTGGGAAAATCTCCACATAGTCATCGCGATATATTTTCGAAAGGGAATTGAATCAGATTTTCACCATCAGATAGTAGTAGCATATCCCGCCCAGTAAACAACAGAGTATTGTGAAAATTTTGCCCCATCTCCCATAACTTGAAGGAGTGCAGTAAACCGACTCAAGCTCAAAGGTGAAAACCATGAAAAAATCGACTGTTCCATTCACTGTGCTTTTACTTCTAGGGTTTTTTACTCTCCCGTCTTTTGCCTTTTATGTTCAAGTTACATCGAATATTTCCGGTCCGCTCACGGGTATAAAGGTCTATGCGTTTACCGAAGCCGGTTCATACACGGGACTCATGGAATAGAGCAATATGTTATTCATTCTGAATTCTCATGCTCGTGAATTTCCCAACTGATACGGACATCACCTACGCCTACGACCAGGGAACCGACGGCAAGGGACGGTTGACGGCCATGACCGATGCCGCGGGGAGTCTTGCCTTCGGGTATGACGCCCACGGCAGGCTCACGAGCAAGACGAACGTGATCGAAACGCTGACATTTACGGCGGGCACGAGCTACACCCCCGGTGGCCGGGTCAACACCGTGACCTATCCGGGCGGA